>NZ_JBFTRY010000008.1:0-73344 GCF_056399745.1 Dyella sp. 01N36 | reverse complement strand
GGGTGAAACCGCGCGCCGCCGTATGACGGCCGAAAGTCCTTTGTCGCATGGGGTACCTCATCGTGGTTCGAAAGCAGCTCTAGAAAGGGATTACTGGATATGGCTGGTCAGATCGAGCATGGGCAGCAAGATGGCCGCCATGATGAAAGCCACCATCACCGTCATCACGATGGTGAGCGCAGGCACCAGCGCTGCCAGCAGGCGGTCGATGGCGCGGCGGCTTTCCAGCTCGAAGGTGTCGGCCACCTTGAGCAGCATGGTGTCGAGCTGGCCGGCTTCTTCACCCACCTGCACCATCTGCAAAGCAAGGCGCGGGAAGCGCTGCGCCTGGGCGAGTGCAAACGAGAGACCCGCGCCCTCCTTCACCTGCTCGGAGGCCTGCGCCAGCGCCAGATCCAACGCCTTGTTGCCGGTGACCTGGCGGGCGATGCCGAGCGAGGTCAGCAGGGGCACGCCGTTCTTGAGCAAGGTGCCGAGGGTGCGGGCGATGCGTGCCGTCTCCACTTTGAGCAGCAGCGGGCCGATGAGTCTCATGGTGAGCAGACGGGTATGCCAAGCCAGCTTTGCGGCCGGATCGCGCAAGCGCGAGCGTGCGATCAGCACGCCGAGGATGAGCAGGATCAGCAGCGCCCACCACCAGCTCTGCAAGGTATTGCCGATCGCGAGCACGACCTGCGTGATCAGCGGAATCGGCACCTGCATGTCGTCGAAGATGGGTACGAACTGCGGCACCACATAGGCGAGCAGCAACAGCAGCGAGCCGAGCACACCGACCATCAGGAAGGCCGGATAGATCAGCGCATTGATGATGCTGCCGCGCAGTTGCTGCGAGCGTTCCAGGTAATCGGCCAGGCGGCGCAGCGTGTCTTCCAGCGAGCCGCCCGCCTCACCGGCGCGCACCAGGCTGATGTAGAGCTTGGGGAACACGCTGTGCTCGTCGTCCAGTGCCTGCGACAACGGCGTGCCGCCACGCACGCGATCGCGCACGCGCTCGATCAGTTGCTTGGCGCTGGCGCCTTCGGGCAGATCCATCAGGATGCCGAGCGCGCGATCCAGCGGTTGGCCGGCGCCGAGCAAGGTCGCCAATTGATGCGTGAACTGCGCCAGCTGATCGCCGGTGAAGGCGCCACGCTTGAACCAGGCGGCCATGCCACCGCTGGCGGCGCCACTGTCGGCGGCGCGCGCATCGAGCGGTGTGTGGCCCTGGTCCTGCAGGCGGCTGACCACCTCATCGAGGCTCGCGGCCTCCATCTGGCCTTGCAGCATTTCGCCGGCGGCGCTGACGGCGCGGTAGCGGAATTGGGTCATGGCGTCACCTGATGAGCGCTATGATAAAGACGATGCATGCCTATGCGCGACAACACCACAAGCTCGTCATCCCGGCGCAGGCCGGGATCCAGGAGCGACCACCTCCCCGCAGTATCCGAACGCACAGTCACTGGATTCCGGCCTACGCCGGAATGACGGTGAGGGGTAGTGAACGCAGCACAGGTCTCCCCACGCTCTTGCCTAGACGCCTCAGCCCTCCTGCGTAACACGCAACACCTCCTCAAGGGTGGTGACGCCCGCCACCGCCTTGGCGATCCCATCCTCATACATGGTGCGCATGCCCTCACTGCGCGCGAGTTTCTCGATCTCGCCCGCATCGGCACGCTGCATCACCATGCGACGCAGCGGATCGGTCATCACCAGGAATTCCATGATGGCGCGACGGCCGCGATACCCCGTGGGATTGGCCGTGCTGGTGCCGGGCTTCCACAGCCGGATCGGCCGTTCATTCGTGTACTTGTGCAGCTCGAACTGCTCGATCACTTCGGGCAGTGCGTCATACGGAATCGCCGTTTCCGGATCCAGACGGCGCACCAGGCGCTGCGCGAGGATGCCGTTGACGGTCGATCCGAGCAGGTAATCCTCCACGCCCATGTCGAGCAGACGTGTGATGCCGCCAGCGGCGCTGTTGGTGTGCAGCGTCGACAGCACCAAATGGCCGGTGAGCGCCGACTGGATCGCGATGCGACACGTCTCCAGATCGCGCATTTCGCCGATCATGATCACGTCCGGATCCTGGCGCACGATCGAGCGCAGCGCGCCGGCGAAATCCAGCCCGATCTGCGGCTTCACCTGGATCTGGTTGATCCCTTCGATCTGGTATTCCACCGGATCTTCGACGGTGATGATCTTCACGTCGGGCATGTTGATCTGCGACAGCGCCGTGTACAGCGTGGTGGTCTTGCCCGAACCGGTGGGACCAGTGACCAGCAGGATGCCGTGCGGCCGCTCCAGCACATCGACGAAGCGCTGCTGGAAGTTGTCGGTAAAACCCAGCGAGGCGAAATCGAACACCACCGATTCGCGATCGAGGATGCGCATCACCACCGATTCGCCAAAACTGGTCGGCACGGTCGACACGCGCAGATCCAGCTCCTTGCCCTGCACGCGCAGCTGGATGCGGCCATCCTGCGGCAGGCGGCGCTCGGCGATATTGAGCTTGGCCATGATCTTGACGCGCGAGATCACTACGGCGGTGGAGCTCGAGGGCGGCGCTTCCACTTCATGCAGCACACCGTCGATGCGGTAGCGCACTTTCAGGCGATTTTCGAACGGCTCGATATGCACGTCCGAGGCGCGCTGTTCGACCGCGCGCTGAAGAATGAGATTGACCAGGCGAATCACCGGCGCCTCGGAGGCGAGGTCGCGTAGGTGCTCCACGTCGTCTTCCACGGCGGCGCTGCCGTCCAGGTTTTCCACGATGGTGCCCATCGCCGAGCGGCCGGTGCCGTAGTAGCGCTCGATCAGGTCGTCAATTTCCGAGCGCAGACCGATGCGCATCGCCACCGGCCGGCCGGCGGCCAGTTGGATGGCCTGCAGCGGATACGGATCAGCGGGGTCGGAGACGACCAGGCCCAGCCCGTCCTCGCCCACACGCACAGGCACCACATGCTGTTGTTTGAGGAAACGCGCGGACACGTCGAGCTCGGCCGGCGGCATGTCTGGCGCATCGCGCACCGAAAGCAGCGGCGTGCGCAAGAGATCCGACCACGCTTCGGCGAGGTCACGCTCGGACACCAAACCCAGACGGGCCATCAGCGCAGTAAGCGTGCCGTCGGGAGACTCCTCGTGCAGGCGACGGGCGCGCAAAAGATCCGTTTCCTTCAACCGGCCCCGCGAAAGCAGTTCGCGGAAGAGCAATGTCTCGTCCGCCGGTAAAACATCGTGTTGAGTACGGGTAGCGGCCTGCGAAGACATGATCCATCCATTACGCAGTGAACGATCGCAGGCTGCCACATGACGATGACAGATTGCCTCACCAGATCATGCGGAGGAGCTGCCCTCCCCCGCATGTTTTGATGCATGAAAGCACTCAGTTGATGCACCCGCTGAGCTGACTCTGGGTGAAGCCTGCATCGACGAACGATGCACCCGTGCCGGGACCGATCGAGCCGACTCTTGAAATGATGGTGGTGTTGAACGGCGCCCACATCAGATTTCTCATCGCGTTCAGATCCGTACCGTTGTTGGCGCTATTGGCCAGCAGATACGAAATGGCAACGATGGGATAACCGCTGGGCGGATTGGCATAGGCGTCGGGACTCACCAGTGCGATGCATTGCGTGGCAGGCGCACCCGATGCGAGCGAGATCAAAGGGCGACCTGTTGTGGCGTCCACGCCACTGACCAGATAGTTGTATTTGATGTCGCTGCTGCCGATCGTCCAGGGCGCATTGCCGAAATCGAATATGGGATCCAATCCGTTCACTGTGGCGATATTGACGAAGGCTCCAGCGAAATTGGCGGCACCCATGTAGCCGATGGTGCCGTCGTTGCTCGCCACGAAATCGTCGATGTAATGATCGAGCGTCAGGCCGGTCCAGTTCGATGGGATGCTGGAGAAGTACGCATTCACCACCGTGCTGACATTGGGACTGGTTACAAAGTGTTTGCTCAGCGTACCGCTGCACGCTGCCGAGAGAAAATTGCTCAAGGCGAAATTCGTCCCGCTGGCATCCGAACGATAGGCGACGCGAATAGGGCCCGAGACCGATGGGGTGAGCTGGCTCCAGTCGAAGATCTGTCCGCTGAATATTCCGCACACTTGCTGCGTGCTCAGATCCAGAAAATCGACGCCGGCCTTGTTGAAAACGATAGCTATCGAACCCGCTAATACGGGGATCTCTACCGGAAAGCCTGGCGAACGCGTGGCGAGGTAATTGGCATAGTCCGTCGGCGTCAGCGGCGATTCCGTGGTGGCGAAGTTCGGCCTGGTCAGGTCACTCCGGCCGACCGCGGCGGCACTGAAGCCTGTCGGCGGCGCGGGTACGTTGGCGCAAACATTCTGCACGCCGGTGCCGCTTGCACTGACGAAGACATTCTTGCCGGCACCGCTGCCCGCCTGGCAGTAAGCAATCACGGGATTGCCGGGCTCCGCGGAGTACTCGCCCATCAGCGAGCCCGCCACCGGCATGACTTCTCGCGGCCACTCCTGGCCGGTATAGCCGATGACCGGCAACCCGGCACCTCCGCCGACCAGCGTCGATCCTGCGTGTGCCGTTGCGGTAACCAACGCGGCGACCAAAGCCAGTCCGCCAAAAAGCGCTTTTGTACAGACGTGTTGATTGAATGGGATAAGCATGTCCGACTCCTTGAATATAGCGATGGAGACAATCAGATATCCGGATTCAAAACCAAGGTCCGTTCAAGGAAAAACGTGAGGGAGGCACAAGTCCTCCCCCACGTTCCACGGCAGCAGAGATCGATTACTGACCGACGCAGCCCTTCACGCCAGCTTCGGTGAAGCCGGTGCTCAGGAACGACAGGCCGGTACCCACGCCGATGGAGCTCACCTGATCGGTGATCGACGAGTTGTACGGAGCCCACATCAGGCCCTGCACCGCCGTCTGGTCGGCGCCATTGGTGGCGCTATTGGCCAGCAGGTAGGACACGGCAACGATCGAGTAACCACTGGACGGCGTCGCATAAGCCGTCGGATCAACCAAGTTGATGCACTGGTTGGCCGGGGCGCTGGCGAGGACAGCGGTGGTCGGACGACCGGTAACCAGGTCGGCACCCGTGATCACACCATTGGAAATGATGCTGCCGCTGCTGATCGGGAGGGCGGCATTGCCGAAGTCGTTGAACGGATCGGCATTGTCGACCGTCGCGTGCGGCAGCGCGAGAGCGTTGGCGGCTTCGACGTAGGCGATGGTGCCTTCGGGATCGTTGTTGAGGTTGCCGGCCACGTAGTCGGCGACGTTCTGGTTGCCGCTCTGGCCAACCCACGCCGACGGCAGCACGCCGGACGGGAAGAACTTCGACATCACGCCCGTGGAGAACGTCTGGTCGGTCACGAAATGGGCCGAGGACGTGCCACCGCAAACGGCTGACAGATGGTTACTGAAGCCGAACGTCGTGCCGCTGCCGTCCGAACGATAGACGACATGGATATCACCCGACAGGGTGGAGTCGATGTCGTGCCAGCTGGTGATCTGGCCGGAGAAGATCTGGCAGACCTGGGCGGTGCTCAGATTGAGCGTATCCAGACCGGTCTTGTTGTAGGCAATGGCGATGGCGCCGGCGACAGCCGGGAATTCCACCGGGAAGCTGCCCGAGCGGTTGGCGACATAGTTGCTGTAGTCGGTCGAGCTCATCGGCGAATCAGCGCCGGCGAAGTTCGGCTTGTTCAGGTCGCTGCGGCCAGCGGCGCCGGCACCGAAACCCGTCGGGGTGGCAGCGCCATCCGGGCAGGTGTTCTGCACGTTGGTGCCGCTCACGCCAGCGAGGATGTTCTTGCCAGCACCACTGCCGGTCTGGCAGTAGGAGGTGGCATTGCCCGTCGCAGCGGTGTACTGGAACAGGAGCGAGCCGTCGATCGGGGTGATCTGACGGTGCGTGGCATCGCCGCCGTAACCGATGGCCGGCAGCGTCGCGCCACCACCCACCAGCGTACCGGCCTGAGCGGCCGAAGCGATGGTAGCCATACCGAGAACGAGAGCACCCGCGAGCGTCTTCATGCGGGCATTTCCATTGAACCCGAAAATCATGACATTACCCCTTGGCATAAATACCTCCGGAATGGAGGCCTAATATGTTTTACGCGGCAGCAGTGACACTGCTATTAAGAATATAAGTAGAAGAACATGACGCGACGATTACCCTTAATAGCTAAATCCATTAGACGATTTTGCATCGACATAAACGATGTCACGCAGGTGATGAAAGAATGAATATTCCATACACCATAAAATCACGACGCAAATCACACTTTTGATTTTCTAATCGATGAATTCGCGAATGATCGTCGCGACCTCGGTATCGAGTCCGGGCTTTGCGGAAAGTTCGCTCAGGTCGGTGCTGTCCATCTCGCGCACGACGGTTCGAACGGACGCACGCCGCCCTTCCTGGCACCAGTTGTTCAACACGGAGACAAGCGGCATCAATGTGTCCGAGGCCAATTCCTCGGGTAAAACGTCGATTTTCCGGCGCAGGCGGTTTCGCACCACGTAACTGGAGCGCGCGTGCCAGGCCACGACGGGATAGTCGAGCAGCCGACCCGAAAACGCCCTGCTGCACTGGCCGATCATTCGCTCGGCAGCTTTATCCTGGTGCGCCTCGATGAGCTGCCTCAACGCCTGCGAAAATGCAGCCAGCCGACCTGCGTCCCGGGCATGACCGGGTATATCCATGGTCATCGGAATTAATGATACCTAGACGATATTCGAGTTCATTATCGGAAATTAAAGACAAAGAACCCTGTCCGGCCGGTACAGACTGGCCGGGATCGTTGACTCCCTGGTTTTCATTGCGAACGGATAATCAACCGGTGTCCATTCGGTGATACTCCCATGGTGGTTGATGAAGAAAGCCGATCGGCCACCATGGGATATTCGGTAAAAACGTCGCTTACTCCGTCAGTCGTGCACGCTCTTCCGGCGTCAGTTGATCCTTTGCGCGCATGCTCAATTGTCCTGCGCCGAGCACTTGCACCGGACTGTTGGGGTCGTAGCGACGACGGCGCTCCTTGTCGTCGATCGCACCCGTGCCGTCGCCGAAACCAAGCACTTGCACCGAGATCACTGAAGGCATCTTGTTGCGTGCATCGTCCTGCTGCTGCCGGCTCACATCATCCACCGCCTTGGTGACCGCATTGGCAGCGGCGCTCGCTGCGTTGAGCGCACCGATGTTGACGGATGCTGCCACGGGCACGCCGATCTTCTCGCCTTGCACCTGGATATTGTCGGCGTTGGCCACCTGCGCGGCGGCAACGATGAGGTTGCCGGAGACGCGGATACCCGCGTCGCCTGCGTCCACCGTGCCGCGCGGCGCGATCAGGTACACATTGCCTGCCGCTGCGCCAGGAATGGTCTGCAGGGTAGCGATACCGGCCCCGCTCACCTGGCCGCGCGCATCGATGCGGCACCAGTCGTCGATGCTGCACAGATAGGACGGCGGCGGAATTTCCGCCGTGGTCTTGGCGCCTTGTCCCGCATTGATGTCGCCGTTGGAGCTCCACATCACCAGGTTGCCGCCCTGCTCTGTGAAGATGCGGCTCTGCGCGAGCAATACGCTGCGGTCGGTGAAGATGTTGATGTCGCCCTTTTCCATCGACAGCACGCCCATGCTGTTGGGGCCAGCGATGACATTGCCGTTCGCGTCGGTAATGACCGGCGGCGCCGAGGCGCTGCCGATCAAGGCCTGTCCGCCCGGACCGACGATGGTGATGTTGCCGCCCTGCTGCGTCTGGATGGTGGAGCTACGGATATCCAGGTCGCCGGTATCCACGGTCTTCGCGGCGCCATTGAGGCCGCCTTGTCCGCTGCCATTGGAGGTGTAGCCCAGCGACGAGGGGAACAGCGTGCCGATGGCGGCGTAGCCACGCGCATATTTGCCGTAGTACGCACTGCTGGAATTGTTGTAGTCGCTGCCCACCGCCGCGAGGATCTTGAACAGCGCCTGCTCGACGAACTGGCGCTGCACATAGTCGGGCTGCTGCGCGAACAGTTGGCGGGCCTGTTCCGGCGCGAGCGTCACACTGACGTTGTCCTGCGCGTAGCCCGTATCCACCGCCTGACCGGCCACGCGTCGCTCCATGAAGGCAACCAGGTCCGGCATCAGGCTGTCGACGCCGGTGTCGGCGCCCGCGCCGTCCACATACGCCGCCAGGAACGCCTGAGTGTCCATCCCGGGCCCGACGCCGAACAGCACATTGATGTCGGAGCCTGCATGCGGCAGATAGGGGTTGAGCAGGTTGCCCACGCTGTCGATGCCCGTGCCGGTGGCACCGGACTGCACGGCAAAGTTGCCGGCCAATTCAGTCTGGTTCGCAAGCGGGCCGATGTTGCGTCCCGCCTCAACCAGGAAACTGCCCGGACCGCCGAGCATCAGAATGGGGGCGAGCTGATAGGCCTGCGGATCCTTGGCGGTCTGGAGATTGGTCTGGCTGAGCGGCGTATCGAGGATATCGTTGCCTGCGGCAATGCGCGTAACGTCCGCGTCGCGAACGTGCTGGCCAGCAAAGTAGAGATCCACGATGTTGTGGCCCGCATAGACCAGCGCCTGTTTGGCGGGTGAGATCTTAAGGGAGCGCACGTTGAAACCGCTAGGCGAATCGATGCCGTCATTGATGTCGCCATTGAGCGCATAGATTTTCGCGGGCTGCGTATCGTCTGCGTGCAGCGGCGTCGCGGTATGCAGCAGACTGCCAAAGCCCGCCGCCAAAGCATCCGCATCGATATAGCCGTAGGCCCACAACTGTTGGAACGACTTGGCCGCCTGTGTATTGCCGGCAGGCTGCAGCGGCGAAGGCAACACATCCGCCGACGCATCGATGAGGCCGAAATTGGTGCCGCCACCCTGGATGCCCACTCCGAGCGTATAGACCTGCTGGCTGAAATTGACGTTGTCGTTCGCGAGGAGGTTGAGGTTGCCCGTGGCGGACGGATAAAGCGCGCCGGCGCCGAGGATATTGAGGCTGCCGTCCAGTGCCTGCAGGTCGACTGTAGCCGGAAGGATCGATCCCGGATCGAGGGTCTGCGAGCTGCCGTAACCAAACATCAGTCCCGGTACCTTCAGCGAATCCAGCGTCACGTCTCCCTGCGTGGCGCTCACTTTCACGGCGGAATCGGCGCTGTAACTCTGACTGTCAAAACGCTGGGCAGGCAGAATCAGACCGAGCGAATTGGCGTTGACAGCCTTGGTGCCAAACAGATAGGACGGGTCATAGATAGCGCCGATGTCCGCGCCCAGGCGGGCCTGTACGTCCAGTTGCGCATCCTGCAGTGCCAGCAGCGTTGCCACGGCGGTCGTGGTGCCGCCGTAGCCCGAAGTGCCGCCCGCGGGCGCCGTGAAATTCAGGTCACTACCCACCAGGCCACCAGCCTGCAGGCTGCCCGCACCCTTGGCGACGAAGTAGGTGCCGCTCAGGATGTCGCCACCCGCACGCACCTGCAGATTGCCTCCCCCCACCGTGGTCACGCTGGTGCCGTCGGCGTTGGCGTACCAGGTGGTCGGCAAGGAGACTGATAGCTGGCGGATGTCGCCGCCCGCATCGACGGTCACGTTGCCGCCGACACTCATCACACCCTGATCGAAATTCGCGAAGTTGATCGAGGAGGCACTGCCGTTGGCTGCGTTGGCGGTCTGCATCCACGGCCACCAATACTGCGAGATGTCCGTGCCGGCCTTGCCCTTGGTGATGTTGCCCGTCGCATCCACCACCTGTTGGATGGCGTTGACGTCGCCTTGGGCCGCCAGGCTCACATCGCCACCCTGATCCGGATTCACCTGACCCGTGCTCAACATGTAGGGCAAGGTAAGGTCGCCGCCGACAATCCAGTTGGAGCGAAGCACCGAAACGCTGGTATTTGCCGTGGTGCCTGATACTGGCACGCCGGCCGTATAGATGGCCGCGGGCGAACTGGCGTCCAGCCAGTCAATGTCGCCGCCGGAAGCGACATCGATGGAACCGCTGCCGGTGCGCACCGTCGTCGGGAACAACAAGGTCTTGTTGTTGAAGTTGTTGCTGGTGGGCGCGGTCAACGTGTCGACCACGGCAAAGTGCCCGTCGAACTGTACATTGCCGGCGTCGGCCACCGTCGCCAGCGGATCGACGGCATCCATCTGCGCGCCAGCCACCAGGCGGTACGACGAGCTCGATCCGCCCATGAGCGTCGCCGACGCAAGCGATGCAGGACTGCCGAGCGAGGGCATGTTGGACGGACTGTTGTTGGCGGCGCTGGCCGGTACGTCCACCTTGGTCGGCGGCGCACCGCCGCCCGAGGTAAATGGATCGGAAGCCGGCGCAAACGGCGCATAGAACAGCTGACTGCCCAGCGCGGTGGAACCGACCTTCGTATACACGTAGGTCCAGTAATTCTTGTGACCGGTAATGTAGGTCGCGTAGTCGCTGGTGTAATCGCTGTAATCGGCGTCGATGGGCAAAAGCAGGGGCGTCGGCGTCGTGGTGCGTTTGGATACCGGATTCAAGGCGAAATTGCCTTGCAGCCAGCTCTGGTACGCCGTCACGTAATCCGCGTAGTTGGTATAGGCCGCCGGCTTGGGCGCCACCAGTGTCGTGGGGTTGTACGGCAGGAAATAATGGCTGGAAACGCCGTTGATGTTCTTGTACGCCAGCACCCAGCTGGTGCTGGACGTGCCCGACGGGCTGCCCATCTCGCCGATGTATGACTCGTAGTTCGTGTAGTAGTCCGCCGACTGACCCGGCAGCGGCGCCTGCAACGGCTGGTAGTTGGGATCGGCGGCAAGGCTCACCGTGCCGCCGCCCGGCGTGAAGCCCTGCGCTACCGAACCCGGCTTGAGATTGATGGTGCCGTTCCAGATGCCATTGGCATCGAAGTACTGCTGTGTCGTCTGGTAGTTCGACAACGCCTTGGCGTAGGCCGGATCAGTCGGGTCGGAAGCGGGCGCGAACGGCGCATAGAACAGCTGGCTTCCCAGTGCCGTGGAGCCGACCTTCGTATACACGTAGGTCCAGTAGTTCTTGTGACCAGTGATGTAGACCGCATAGTCGCTGGTGTAATCGGAGTAATCGGCGTCGATGGGCAGAAGCAGCGGCGTCGGCGTCGTGGTGCGCTTGGATACCGGATTCAAGGCGAAGTTGCCTTGCAGCCAGCTCTGGTACGCCGTCACGTAATCCGCGTAGGTGGTGTAGGCCGACGGCTGCGGCGCCACCAGCGTGGTGGGGCTGTATGGCAGGAAGTAATGACTGGCAACGCCGTTGATGTTCTTGTACGCCAGCACCCAGCTGGTGCTGGAAGTGCCCGATGGGCTGCCCATCTCGCCAATATACGACTCGTAATTCGTGTAGTAGTTGGTGGACTGCCCGGTCAAAGGCGCCTGCAGCGGCTGATAGTTCGGATCAGCGGCAAGGCTCACCGTGCCACCGCCCGGCGTGAAGCCCTGCGCCACCGAACCCGGCTTGAGATTGATGGTGCCGTTCCAGATGCCGTTGGCATCGAAATACTGCTGGATCGTCTGGTACGCCGAAAGCGCGTCACCATAGCCGTTGTCGGAGACCGGCGGCGGGGGCGTCGGGGGCGCAGGTGCGTTGGCCAGCGTGGCGCCATTGTTCTGCTGGTAGAAGCCATCGGTGATGCTGGCCTCGACGTCCAGGTCGCCGGCCGCACGCACGGTGAGGATCGGCGCCATGCCCTGGTAGCGGTACGCGAGCACGATGCTGCCATCGGACTGCGTGGTGCTCGCACCGAGGTTCCAGTTGGTGAGGACAGAAATCTTGCCCTGCTGCGTGCCATCGGCGGGATTGTCCAGCTCGATGCCCGGTCGCAGCTGCACATTCGCGATGCCCGCATAGCGGCTGCCGAAGCTGTAGCCCGGCTGCTGCACGTAAGACATCAGTGTGCCGGGCCCCTTGCTGGCATCACCGTCCATGTAACCGTAGAAGCTGGCGTGCGCCGCGTTGACACTATCGGGAATGAAGTAATCGTTCTGCAGGTACGTCGCCAGCGTGGCCGCATCGGCCGGCGCGGCGAGGATCTTGCCCGACGCATCGGTCCAGGTGCCCGCTACCATGCTGCCGTCGGCCTTGTACCAGCCCGCTGGATCGATCACGCCGTCGAAGTACTTGCCTGGCGGGTTGGATGTGTCCTTAGTGCTCCACACCGCATAGGGTTCGATCGTGACCACGCGTGCGCCGACAATCTTGCCATCCACGCCGATCGGTACATCGCCATTGGCGAGCAGCGGAGCACGCAGGCTCACCGAGCCACCTGAGGACGCGTCCGACGAACCGCCTGACACATCAATGCGCGCGTTGGCGCCGATCTCGATGCGGCCTGCATTGGCGGCCTGCACGTTCTCGTAACCGTAGGTTGGATTGAGCGAGCCGTCCGGCGTACCGCCGGTGGCGATGGTGACGCTGCCGCCGCGCTGAGCGGGGATATCGCTGGTCGCGATCAGCGCACCTTCGATGTCCACGCCCTTGTTGCCGTAGAGCGAAATGGTGCTGCCGTAATGACCCGCCGCATTGATGCTGCCGTCGATCAACACCTGCCCGCCGCCGGCATCGTTGCCGTTGGCGCTCAGATACACCTGCTGTGCAGCCAGCGTATGCCCCGCCGCGAGACTCAGGTCGCCCGCGCCACTGACCACCTGGAACAGACCTGTGGCGCCGGCGGCGCCAGCGAGATCCACCAGCGCGTCGAGGTCGACCGCACCGCCGCTTCCGAGCGTAAAGTAACCGCCCCGATAGCCTTCGCCTGCGCCACCGGCGAGCGTCCCGCCGAACGTCGCCTGAGTCGCCGCCTGGATGGTCAAGCTACCCGCGTCACCGCCTGCGCCCGCCCCCGAGAAGTCCAGCATCGAACCACTTGCGAGGTTCACTGCGCCATGATCGGACGTGATGCTCAACGCACCGCCCGGCGCGTACGTCGTGGTGTCGAAGAAGGTCTTGTTGATTCCGGCTACGGTCAGCTTGCCACCGTTGCCCAGCGTGACATCACCTTGCGTAGCCTCAAGGGTAAGGTTGCCCGCCGGTGCAGCCACCGTCGTGCCGATGGACACCGAGCCGCCCGTGAGCTGCAGCGCGCCACCCATCACATCGGTCGGCAGCGTGCCCGAGGAACCGGCGAGATTAAGCGCGCCCGTGGTGGTCAACTGGGTATCCGCGGCGTTGTCGGCCAACAGCCACGGCGTAGTCAGATTGACATCGATGGAGCCGGCATTGAACGAACCGGTGCCCTGTCCCTTCATGCCCTGAACAGCCGTTGCGGAGAAACCGCCGAAGCCGCTCAGCCCCGTGCTGCCCGCGCCGAAGTCCACTTCATTTGCATGCACCGTGAGCGTGCCGCTGCCTGCTGTGAAGGCAGCATTGGCCGCACCCAGATCGTTCGACAGACTGAAGTGATCGGCCTGGATATCCACCGTGCCGCCATCGCTGGTGAACGTGCCGGCACTGAGTCCCAGGTCGTGCGCCAGATCGATGTCGACGTCGCCGTAGAAACCGATGTTGCCACGACTGCGCAGCGTCACGCTTTGCGCGCCGCGCAGCAGATTCAGCGTCGCCGGGCCGATCACGAAGCCGCCGGTTCCCGGCGACAGCGAGGCATCGCTACCCACGAAGGAAATCTGGTTGCTGTAGCTGTCGATCGCCTTGGCCGACAGCGCCGCGGTCGCATCCACGCTGGTGGCGCCTGTTGCATCCAGCGTCAACGCGTTGCCCCCGTCCACGTGCGCGCCCGCCCCGATGGAGAGCTGGCCCACGCCCGTGGTGGAGGTGCCACGACGTACAACACTTGCCACGCCGTTCTGCGATACACGCAGCAGCGCGCCATCGCCATTTACCGCGGCAATCGCGCTACCGTTCGCGGCCGTGCCGGCGTCGACGCCGAAAATCAACGGCACGCTGGCGGCATCCGATGCCGCGCCAGTCGCGACCAGTGCGCTGCCGTCGTTCAGCACGACGCCCTTTGCGCCGGCATGCCCCAGCCCATTTGCGGCGAGCAGGATCTCCGAACCCTGCAGCGGATGTGCTGCATCGTTGGACAACACCACGCTGTCCGCCGAAACGGTCACCTGATAACCATCGGCATCCAGCTGCCGCGTGCCGCCCAGCAGCAGGCTGCCCGCGCCAAGCGCGTTGAGCCCGTCCGCCGACACATTGAGATAGCCGTCCATACCGGATTGGCCTGCGCCGACCACATCAATGGCCTGCGCGGCGATATCCACCAGCGAACTGCGTCCGCCGCTGGCCGGCGACGCCGTCAGGGCGGCGCCCAGGTTGAGCGTCTGCCCCGCCGCCAGCGCAAGGCGTCCCGCATCGGCCACGGCGGCGGGCGCGATCTGTTCGTTCTTCGCGGCAAGGTTGGCGAAGAACGTGTCTGCATCGGTCAGCGTGTATTGCGAATACTGCTGCCACACCGACGACGACTGCACGAGGAATGTCGTATTGCGCGCCTCATGAGCGCCGCTGAGTGCATTGGCGAAGTAGCCGTTGACGCTGAGCGTGCCATCCGGCTGCATGCCGTTCTGGCCAAGCACCGTGTCTACCGCGCTGGTGTCCTGCACGACGCGATAGGCGCCTGGCAGCGTCGCGTACTTCGCCGGCAACAAGGTGTAATAGCCCGCCGGCAACCCCGGTGCGCCGGACAGGTAGATCTGCTGGCCGACCGCCGGCCCCGCACCCGCGCCGTTTTGGAACGACGCGTCCTGCGCCGCCACTGGCGAGGAGTAACCGGGAAGGATGGCGTAGATGGCCCGGCCATCCGCGTATTGCGGAACCTGCACGCCAGTGGCGCTGCTGGCGTAGCTGGTGCCGTACTGGGAAAGCACGTCACGCGAGCCACCCGTGCCCGATACCCATTCGGCCGCCTGCAGATGACCGCCACCGGACACGTCGATGCCCGCGCCGGCATCCAGCGAGAGCGTGTTGCCATAGAGTTCGATCTGCTTCGGCGGTGCCGAGGTGAGATCCGGCGTGCTGTCCAACGCGCCGTTGTAGCGCCATTCCACGCCATCCACGGTCGTGCCGTAGGGAACCGTCTGGCCGTCAAGCGACACCGACGTAAGGCTGCCCGGTGCCAGATGCACCGTTTGCGTGGTCGCAAGCGGGAACAGCGTCGGGTCGATGCCGAACGCATTGGCTTGTGCCACGGGATCGCTCACGCCAAGCACCAGCGTGCCCGACGGAACACGCAACGTGCCCTGCTGCTCGATGTCGTTCGCGCTGATCAGCAAGGCGCCGCCTGCCGACAGCGGCGCAGTACTGCTGCCGTTGGGAAGTATCGTCACGGTGGTCGACAATGCCTGGCCGGACGCATCCTTGATGCCCGAGCCATTGGCGTCGATCACAAAATGGTAGTCCGTGGCCGGATAGATCTGCGCGGCCTGCAATTGCAGGTTGCCGGTAGTGAACAGCAACCCGGAGCGCTCGGTCGCATTCGCGTACGCGAGCCAAGCCGGTGCATCGAACCGGATGTCCTGGCTTGCGCTGAAGGCGGCATTACTCCAGCGCTGCAGGTTCAACCAGCCACCGAGATCGATGAAGTCCGCATTGACCTGCAAGGAACCATCACCCGCCTGCGCCACCGGCGCGGCGGTCGCGATGGTGCCACCGACAAGACTGACGTACGGCGCATCGATCTGCACGCGGCCTGCGCCCGTGAAGTAACCCGTACCGGCGGCAGCCGCCGTCGCTCCCGCAGGCAGGGCTTGCAGTGCCGAGATATTGGCGATGAACGACTTGGCCAACGAAAGATGCACGTCGCCCGCGAAGGCGAGCGGCACCACGGTAGAAAAATTCGTATCGCTGGCCACCGACGGATCGGGTCCGATCGTCAGTGAGGTGATGCCCGACCCGGCGAGACGGTCTGCCGCGAAATGCAGTACGCCAGAGGGCGAGCCTTTCTCCACGGCCGTACCGGGCTGAAGCCCGGTGGGCACCAGCATGCCCGATTGCTGCAGCACGATGGCCGACGCAACCGGCGCCTGCTGACCGCTTGAGGCCTTGCCCAGACCGACGAGCTCCAGGCTGCCGCCTTCGGCCCCTGGCGCGCCGCCTTGCGCGTTCAACGTACCGTCAAAATAAAGACCGGCTGCGGCGGCCATCGATACGTTGCCGGCGTCGCTCCACACCGGTGCGCGGTTGTACTGCGTCGCGGCACCCAACACACCGCCGCCTTCGACGGGTAGATCGAATGCGTCCGCGGTGCCGGATACATCGACAGTGCTGCCTTGCTGCGCAACCACGTAACCACCGCGTGCCATCAGCGATACATCGCCACCATCGAGCACAACGCCCGTGCGCGGCACGCGCTGACTCAACAGGCCGGTGGTGGGATCGACGGCATCGACGGCGACAGCCCACGGATTGATCAACGAGACGCCTGAGGTATCCAGCGTGGCCGATGCACCGAGCCACACTTCCGGCGCTACCGCCGGCAAACCGGAGACACGCGTGAACTGGTTGGTCGAAAGACTGATGGCTCCGCCTGGCGCAGAGATGTCGCCCAGCACCGTGGTCGCCTGTGTGCCGGCCAGCGCGACACGGCCACCGGCATCGGTACTGATGCTGGCACCCAGCCCCAGCGTCACCGAGCCATTGACGCCTGCGAAGACCGGCGCACCGAGGTCGGAATGGCCGATGACGCGCGACCAATTAAGATAGCTGCCAGCGCTCAATGAGAAGCCCGGGCCCTCGCCCTGCGACGTCTCGCGCGTCACATAACGGTGATACGGATCCAGCGCACCCACGCTGGCGTAGATGCCATCCGGGTGTGCAGCGTCGGTGGCGTACAAGTCGGTGCCCGTCGGCGCCGTCAACAGCGCCTGGAAGTTGGGCAGCAGGTTGTCGCGGCTCACGCGGATCTGTGTGCCTGGTGCGATGGTGCCATCGGTGATGGCCGTGAGCTGGTAATTGTCAAAACCCTTTCCGCTGAAGAACGACGGATCGAGATACAGGCCAGTGCTGAGCGGGACCGACGACGGACCGCCGCCGATGGTGATGGACGACGCCTGCAGCGCCAGCGTGCCACCACCGCTGAAGCCGTCGCCGAGCAGCGTTCCATCGAGGACCAGCGCGCCGCTGTCCAGCGCGGAGGGCGCCGCGTAGCTGCCACCGAACACGCCGTTGGTCGCCGCGTACGTCGTCAGCGAGATATCGCCTCCGTGGCCTACCGGCACGCCCTGGTTAAGCTCGACCTGATTGCTCGGCGTGACATAACCACCACCGGATACGTCCAGCGTACTGCCCGATTGCAGGATGATGGCGCCCGTTGCATCGCCACTTCCCGATGCCTTGGGCGCCTGCGCCGTGCTGATCGATATGCTGCCGCCGTTGACGTAACGATCACCGATGAGTTGATCGGCGCCGCGTCCGCCGTCGTTCACCCAAAGGCCGCGCGTGCTGAGCGTGGCACCGCTGCCGATGGTGATATTGCCGTCCGCAGGCACATCGGAAATCACCAGGCCGCTGGGCATGTTGCCCGCCAGCGGCGAGGGGCCGATCGACGCAATGGCAATATTGCCCGAGGGCGCAATCAGGTTGCCGAAGACGTCGATGTGTGAGCCATTGAGCGAGATACTTCCGCCGGGCGTCACGGCGAGTTGCGTACCGGCCTGCTCCACGATCTCGCCGTTGGAAGCCGACGTCCCGCTATGACTGGCGGAAAGGCTGACGTTGGCGAAACCGGCGTTGTGCAGCATGTCGGCTGACACGGGCAGCCAATAGCGCAGGTCGGTGTCGCTTCCCGTATCCGCAGGTTGCGCGGCAAGCACGCTGTCCCACGATGTATCGGCATCGAAGTCCTGCACTTGCTTGTCGAGCAACAACGTGGACTGCTGCAGCAGAATGCCGTTGGCGTAATTGCTGCGCTGGTAGTACGCCGCGCCCACCGCGTCCAGATTGAATGTGCCACCCTCCGGCTGCTTGCCCTGGACGGCCTGGTCTCGACCGATGAACGCCTGGGCCGTGATCTGCCCATCCAGCACCAGTGCATTGCCCGCCGTCACGTTCAGGCTGCCTGCGTCGCTGCCGACGATGAAGCCCGGATCCCAGCGACCGACGCCCGATAGCAGCGGGTTGTTGTAGTTCTCGGTGATGCCCCAGCGCGCGTGGTCCACGCCGAAATTGCCGGCGAACCCCACATAGTCCATGTCGGGATCGGCGCTGCCAATGTTGTAGATGCGCCCATTGGCGCCGAGCAGGTTTGGCGTGGTGACCCAGCCCGCCTGGTAGGCGACGTAGCCGCCGTCCAGATTGATCTGCGCGCCGTTGCGCACAATCACTTCCGAACCGTTGAGCGAAATGTCGCCGCCCTTGGTCATCAACTGCGTGATGTCGCGCGGCACGTTCTGCACGTAGCCGGCGACGTTGAGGATGGGACTGCCTACCCAGTCGAGTCCGTCGGCGCGTGTTCCACTGAGCGAGCTGTCGACAAGCAGGTCTTTCTGCGTGTAGAGAAAACTGTTCCTGAGCAGCGGCGAATCAGCCAGTTCGTTCTGACCGATGCGTGGCACTGTCACCAATAGCGCGGACATCGGCAGACCGACATTGGCCAGGCCCGACACGTCGACCACCGCGCCATCATCGATGTAGATGCGCCCGGCTGTCGGCCGGGCATCGTTGTTTTCCACGATGGCCGAGACGTTGAGCGACGCACTGGGTGCCTCCAGCAAGGCACCCGACTGCAACGTCACCGTGCCGCCGGACAGCGAAACACTGCCAGGCTTGAACGCGGCATCCGCCGAGGTACTGGATGACGTCGTGCTGCCGTCCTTTTCTGGAAGAATCGTCGTGACCGATCCCGGCGCGAGCACGACCGAACCGTGGCCCGCATAGGTCTGGCTGGTGCCGCTGGTGCTGCCGGCCTGGTCGTTCGCGTTGAGTTCAATACTGCCGGGATAGCTCAGCCCCGTGGAAGCCACTACTACGCCGGCCTGGCTGAGGTTGTAGCCCAGCATCTGGATCTGTCCGCGTCGTGCCTGGATCAGTCCGGTATTGGTCACCGCTCCCGGCACGTGATTGGCGCCAGAGCCAACGCCGCCCATGTTGACGACCCGCAGCGAACTGTCCGGGCTTCCACCGTTGCCATTGGCGAACTGCGTGCCCGCGGCAAGTATGGCCTGTCCATCGTTGGCGACGATCGATCCCGCATTGGACACGTTGGGCGCGGCAATCAAGGCGAAGCCCTGGGCGCCGGTATTGATCGAGGCGCCCTTCTCGATCACCACATCGTGGTTGCGTCCGTCCTTGAACTGGCCGTCGAACAGAAATCCGTTGGTCGTCGAAGGGCTGTTGATGCCCCCACTCAGAAACGCCGCATTGCTTGCCGTCACATCGCTGCTGAACAGATTCAGCGACGACGCCAGCAGCGACCCCGTATTCACCTGACTCCCCGCACCAAACAAAATGCCGTTGCGGTTGAGCAGGTACACCGTGCCCTCGGCCTTGATCTGGCCGAAGATCTGGCTGGGCTTGTCGGTGGGATCGGTGATGCGGTTGAGGGCGATCCAGTTGTTGCTCTTGTCCGACTGCGTGCCGCCGCTCTGGTTGAAATACAGCGTGGTGTTGCGGCCGATGTTGAAGCTGTCCCAGGTCAGGATGGCTTTCTGCGCCGTCTGCTTCACCTCGACGGTGGTCTTGCCGGCGGCGACGGTTTGCGTCGGCGCATTGGCGTTCTGCCAGAGCAGCGGATTGCCGGCGACGCCTGCGGCCACTTGCAGGCCGCCTGCGGTGATGCCGTCGGGCACGGGCGAGGTCAGTGCCTGCGCGGCCTGCTGTGCGGCCTGTTGCGCGCTGATCTGCGCGGCGACGGCGGCGGCGGCGTTGTTGAGGTTGGCGATGGATTGCTGCACCACGCGCTGCTGCAGCAGCTGACCGGAGGTCTGCGCGGCAAGTCCGCTGGTGTCCGGCAGGTTGCCGTTGGCGGCGCCGGCGTTGGGCGTGGGCGTCGTATTGGCGTTGCGCTGCCCGGCGAGCCAGGCCTGGCTCAGCGGCGGTGCGCCGGCATGCGCGTGCATGGCGCTCATCGCCAGTGCGGCGGCAATCCATTGCGCCAGGGGGCGTCGGCCAGGCACGGCGCGCGACGATGGGGTGGAAACTTGTTGCGACCTGACCGGCTTGCTCACGAGAACCTTATCCTTGTCGATGCATGGCTKCTGGCGTTCGCGTGTCTGACGCGACGAGACCCTCTTCCCTCTTGGGAAGCCTCGCTCAAATACGCCGCATGTCGGAAGTAAAGACGTCCCCCATATCGCGGGACTGAACCGTTGTCACCAAAACTTCATGAGCGCGCACGTGGCCTGTGATGGGCATCCGCATCGACACCCATCCGTCACATCGGCTGTCATGCGCGCGCATTCAATGCCTCGGCGCCAGTTGCACGGCCGGTGGCGCAGGTACGGCCGGCGGCGGACGTTGCGGATACACCGACTTGCCGAGGTTGGAGCCCATGCGATGGCTCAGCGCAGAAAAGTTGTACTGGCCCACCAGCCGGTTCGACGGATCGTTCGCCACCGCATCGAGTACGGGCTGTGGCGCGACAGGCTGCTGCGAACCGGTGGCCAGCGCGCGGCTGAGACAGTCGAAGGCGAGCACCGCATGCTGGTTGATGCTCACGTCCACGCAGCTGGGCGACGCGACAGAAGAAGACGACGACGGCCCTTCGGCCGCCGTCACCTGTTCGGCGCATGCGGACGCCAGAACCCCTGCCAAAACGATGTACCGCCACGCGCGAGGCGGCTTTCGCACGCCTGCGCGCTGCGCCTTCACGGCTGCGCTGCCCCGACAGCGGGCTTGTAGCGCTGCTCATAGAGGCGGTCGCCATACCCTTGCGCTGCGTTCTCCAGCTTGACGCGTGCCGATGCAGCGAAGGGCTGGCGTGATGCGACTATCGTCGTTATGTCGACGTGTGCGTACGCATCGACCACTTCGTTGCCGATCTTGTAGAGCGCCTCGTTGCGCGCCGTGCACGTGCTCAACTCCTTGTTTGCGGCATCCAGCTGCGTCGCCAAGGTGGTGTTGCGGGTCTGCTGATCCTGCAGGCGCGCCGCGTGCTCCGCGACGGCCTTGTGATCGAGCTGCAGCGCTTCTTCCGCCCGCTGCCGCGCATCACGCTCGCTTTTCAACGCCACGCCGTCGCCGGCCGCGCCGGACTTGTAGCGGGCCAGCTCGGCCTGGGCCTGCTCCAGCGCCTTGCGGGCCTGGTCGCGCTCGCTCTCCGCCGAGGCTTTCTGGGCTTGCCAGCTGGCCTGGTCGTTCTGCAGATCCTGCAACTGGCTGCGCGCATCACGCAGCTGGCTGCGCAACTGTTCTTCCAGGGTCTGCGCGTGCAGCGAGCCCGTAAGCCCCAGCAAGATCAGCAACAGGTAGAAACGTGACTTGGCTTTCATGGGCAAGCTCCTCAAAACTTCGTGTTGATCTCAAGCTGCACCACGTCGATGGACAACGGCGGTCCGTACACCTGCTTGGCGTTGAAGTAACGCGCCGAAAGCCATGTACGCGTGGCGATGCCGTAATCCGCGGTGAAGATGAAGCCCTTGGCATTGGTGCCGCCGAGGTGGAAGTTCACGTCGGTGAGGCCGTCGAGCACGGCGTCGGGCTGCAGGTACTTGTAGCCGAAGGTGACGTTCCAGTCGTTCGCCGCCATCGGGTTGGGATTGCCCAGGATGCCGCGCAGCAGCCAGCCCACCGGGCCGCTCTTGTACGGGCCGGTTTCCGTTGCCGACGTTCCGTTGTCGTAGTTGTTCACCGGCGTGCCCAGACCGTTGGCGTAGCGCGTCAGTGCGTCCTTGGCGTGATAGGCCATGTTGCGCACGTAGTCGGCCTGGATGCGTGCCGGCGTTTCGCCGATCTTGAAATCGAAGGTCGAGGTGACGTTGGCCAGGTGGTAGTCGTACGACAGGCCGACGAACTGGGGCTGCGCATAGTTACTCGGCGAAGCCGGATCGGGCACGATGTCGCGCAGCAGGAACAAGGTGTTTCCCTTGAGCATGAAGGCCGGCGCATCGTCGTCGGTGCTGCAGTAGTTGATGCCGGTATAGATGGGACACGGCTCGGACAACTTGCCGCGCATGCCCTCGAAGTAGTAGTACGCCAGCGCGGCGCTCCACTTCATATCGTCGTCGATGTGCCACGTCGCGCCCAGCTGCAACGCAGACATCCAGCGCTCGTCCGAGTGGTTCTTGTCGTAACCGAAGGCCTGCGATGGCGTGTTGTTGCCGGTGTACTGGATCGGGAACAAGCCCGCCGTGGCGAAGCCGTCGACATCACTGTTGAACGGCACATTGAACTTGCCGGCGACACCGTCGAAGTTGAGTTCCGGCGAATAGATCAGGTCGGTGACGAAGAACGGATCGGCCATGCGGCCGGCGGTGAGCGAGCCCCAGCTATAGGGCTGCCACTTGATCCAGGCGCGGTCCAGCCAGAGGTCCTTTTTGACCAGGCCGCCGCCCAGCGCCTGCGTGGTGGACACCGGGTTGTTGTCGTTGCCGGTGCCGATGCGCACGCCAGCCGTCACCGTGTCGGCGACCTTGGCGGTCATCGCCAGATGCGCCTGCATGTCCAGGATCGACATGCGGTTCTGCTGCGAGTTGAGGATCGGCGGATTGACGCCCTGCGAGATCTGGTTGATGTCGAACGGGCCGTTCCGGTTGAGCGCCGCGTAATCGATGAAGTACGGCGAGTTGCTGCGGCTGTACAGCCACGATTCGTCGCGCACGCTGATATCGCCCGACCAGCTGATGCGATCGAGCCATTCCGGCATGGCATTGGGCGTGGCCCAGTGCTCGCTCTTCGCTTGGGCGACCACTTCCTGCTTCACCTGCTCGCGGATTTCGTTGCGCACGCTCTGAGGCACGTAGGTGACGCGCACATCGCCCGGCTGTGCACCGTCGACCGGCGGCCGTGCCACCGGTACCGCGGCGGCGACACGCTGCGCCTGGGCGGCCTCGGTATTTGCCTGCGAGATCAGGCCATCGGCGTCGGACTGGGTGATCAAGCCCTTCTTCACCATCAGCCGGATCAGGTTGATGGTGGCGTTGGGCGACGGCGCGGCATCCTTCGCCAGCGTGGACAGCGAGGTGACTGCCAGCAGCATGGCGATGCTGGCGCACAGTGCACGGCGCGTGAGGCGCGCGCCTGCGCGCAGAGCATTCCTGGAACTCATGAGTTTCTCCAATGCGTGGTGTTGCCGTGCGGCAAGCAAAACAAGAACAAAGAAGTGAGGTTCATACCGGTCGACGTCCACGGATGGCCGCGCGTATCGGCATGCGCATGGTCGGAGGCGGCGGCGTATCGATATGCAGGCCTTGCAGCACTTCGACCAGCGCGTGATCGGTGGTGGACGAACCGCTGGGCGTGATCAGTTCGATGCGTGACACGCGGCCATCGGGTTCGATCCACAGGCTGGCCTTCACGTCGAAGGCGAGCCGGCGCGTGCGATCGTCGTGTTCAATGGCCTGCTGCAGCGCGTAACCGAGGTATTGCTCGTACGACGCGCCGCCGACACCGTTGCCGCCGCCGCTGCCGACCATGCCGCCGCCATCGCCCGCGCCGATGTTGAACGAGTCGTTGCCCGCCTGCGCCGGACCGTTGATGGTCACCTGCTTAGCCAGGTCCGGCGCCTGCTTGGGCGCATCGACCGGTTTCATCGGCTCATTGGGCTTGGGCAGTTCCTGTTTGGTTTCCTCGAGCTTTTTCGGTTCGGGTGGCTTTTCTTTCGGCGGCGGTGGCGGTGGCGGCAAGGGCGTGATGGTGGCGATGCGCGGCGCCGAGCGCCGCACACCCACCTGATGCCCGGCGAACTGCCACAGCAGCAGCCCGGCGATGATCACGGCAGCCGCGACGCCGATGCGTCCACGCCAGCGCTTCCATCCGCCATTCCTTGGTGCCGGTGCGTTCATGGATGGCCCTCGCACCGTCAGCCTTGCTGCTTGCCGGTGACCAGGCCGACCTGCGAAAGATCAAGGCGGCGCAGGAGATCGAGGATGTCGACCACCTTCTGGTACTGCACGTTGGAGTCACCCTTGACGATGACCGGGAAATCCGGTGTCACGGCTTTCTGCGTGCGCAGGCGCTGCTCGAGCTCGCTCAGCGAGACCGGGAACGCGTCGAGGAAGATCTGCCCGCTGTCGGACACCGTGATCGCCTTGGTCTGCGGCTTTGCCAGGCTGACCGACGTGCTGGCCTTGGGCAGGTTCACCTTCACGCCCTGCACCGAGGCCGTGGTCATGATGATGAAGATCACCAGCAACACGTACGCCAGGTCGAGCATGGGCGTGATGTTGATGTCGTCGTACGGCTTGTCGTCGTCTTGAACCTGCATGGCCATTCTCCTCAGGCAGTGACCGCGGGCTGGTCGATGTCCCGATGAAGCTCGGCGAGGCGCGTGACGAATTCATCCACGAACACCTGCATGTTCGCGGTCACCGCCTTGTTGCGGGTCAACAGGTAGTTGTAGCCAAACAGCGCGGGAATCGCGACGAACAGGCCGGCCACGGTGGCAAGCAATGCGGCAGAGATACCGGGTGCGATGGCGTTGATGTTGACGTCGCCCGCCGCGGCAATGGCGGCGAAGGTGATCATCACGCCGACCACGGTACCCAGCAGGCCAAGGAACGGACCGCCCGAAATCGCGATGGTGAGCATCACCATGGAGCGCGAGAGCTTCTGGTTTTCGCGCACCAGGGTGGAGTCCATCACGGCGCGGATCGCTTCGATCGACTCGCTGGCGATCACCAGGCGACCGTGGCTGTCGCGACGGCGCCACACTTCCTTCTTGCCGACTTCATACAGGCGATACAGYGAGGACTGGGCAAATTCGCTGGCGTAGTTGTTCGTATCGGACATGCCAAGCAAGTCGGTGCCAAGGGTGCGGAAGCGATCGAGGAAGCGATCGTTGGCGTTGGTGACGGTGCTGACATAGCGCCCCTTGTTCCACATCACCACCCAGGAGATCGCCGCCATCACCAGCAGGATCGCGATGACCACCCATGCGTCGACCGTCACCGATTTGACGATGATGCCGAAGTAGCCGAAGCCGAAGCCCGACTTCTTTTCGTCTTCGCCGTATTGCATCAGGCGGGATTCAGCGCCTTGCGAGGCCGCGTCCATGGCAATCAGTGCGGCGGGACGCGCCACGCGCGAGAGGCGCAGCTCGTCGATCTCACCGGTAAGATTGGCCAGCGGCGCACCCGAGGCGGTGGCCGTATCGCCACCCAGCGTAGCGATCGAAGTCAGCACGGGGATCGATGCCGCCAATTCGCCGTACGAACGGCCGTTGACGTAAAGGCGCACGTGGCCGGCTTCACCCGTCACCGCAAGATGCGTCCACTGGCCCGGCTTCAGCGCTTCACCCGCCGGCGTGCGCAACGACTGCTCGCCGTCCACCTCGACGTACGGTGCACCATCGGCAAGCGCAATGATGAAAGCGCGACCTTCCTGGCGACGCACATAGATCGCCGTGGGCGCCGTCGGCACGGCATCGAGCTTGATCCAGCTGCTGAAGGTGAAATTGCCGCCGTCGGTGACATTGAGCGAGGTGCTCGCCGGCACTTCGACCGAAGCGGTGCCGTCGAAGCGCGCGGCGCGGCCGACGATGCCGCCATCGACCGTGCGCACCACACCCTTCTGCGCGTTATTGGCGTAAGCGGTGGCGTCCTTGGGCGGGCTGCCGGCGGCTTCGTCGAAGTGATAGACCAGCGTGTAGTCGGCATCGAAGGTGGCCGCGCCACTGCTCTGCACCGGCGCCTTGGCGTTGCCGTAGTACATCCAGATGGTCTGCTGGCCGTTGGACGGCAGGTCGGCGGTGTCCACCCAGACCTGGCCCACGCCCATGACGGGATCGAAGGTTTCCACTTCGTAGTTCAGCGGCGTCTTGCCGTCGGCGGCGATGAAGCGCAGGTCCGCTCCATTCTTGGCCACGCCGTCGAACTGGAAGTTGCCCGAATGCAGGCGCACCAGCAGCGGCACGCGGCCGGTGGCCGGCGTCATGCTGGCGCCCTTGGGCGTCGTGTCGATGGTGATGGGCTTGCGGTAGGTCCAGTCGTCGTTCCACCAGGAAACGTCGGCGGCGAGGGCAGGACGCGCCATCCACGAAAGGCATAGCAAGCATGCAAAGATCAGGTAACGCATCGTAGTTCCACCCCTAAGCGTCGGGAATCCAAGGTTTGAGCGGTTCGCGGCCAGGTCCTTCACAGGTTGGCCTTCAGGCTGAAGAGCACCTGCCCGTTGCGGGCACGCGTGCGGGTGCCGTCATGCAGCGGATAGGCAAATTCGAGCTCGCCGTTGAGCACGCGGAACAGGCTGAAGCGCGTGCCGACGCCGGTGCTGACCAGGTTGAAGCGGCTTTGCTGGTCGGGCAGCGGATCGATCAGCAACACGCGCCCGCCGTCGAGAAACAGATGGAAGCGCCAGTCGTCGACGAAGTGGCCAACCACGCTGGCGAGTGACGGGCTGCGCAGTTCCACCGAGGCCACTGCACCGTTGTCCCCGGTTTCCTCGGCCGACAGATAACCGCGCACGCTGCTTGCACCGCCGGCCGCAAACTGTTCGCTGGAGATCAGCGGCGAATCGGCCAGTTGCACGCTGCCACGCACGGCGATGGAGAAATCCGCGCCCAGCAGGTGCGTGTAGTTGATGTCCGAATGCACATAGATGTAGTTGTCCTTCGCCTTGTAGCGAAGGTTGTCGAACTCGGTGCGCGAGCTGCCCAGGCCGCTCCAGCCGAGATTGCCGGTGAGCGTGAAGGCCAGGTTCGACCTTTCTCCGCTGCGCTGACCGTTATAGGTGACGTTGAGCGGGTAGTAGGTGATCGGTACCTTGGAGGTCTCCTCACCCAGCGTGATGTTCTGATCGAAGTGCTTGTGGCTGATGCCGAACGACAGCGACTGGCTGTAGGCACCCAGCAGCGGCAGGTTGCGCGTCGCCTGCAGGGTTTCGGAGTTGCCCTTGCCCAGCACCGTGGTGCCGCCCAGCGTGTTCGCGTTGCTGTTGGACTTGTAGCCCGAACCCAGCAAGGCCCAGTCGCTGTTGAGCGGCGCGAGATAGGACAGCGCATAGACCTCGGCCGCATGGCGATCCTGCGGCGCGACGATATACGTGGCGGAGATCGTATGGCCCGCTTGCCACAGGTTGTCGTAGCGGACATTGGCGACGGTGCGCAGCTCCGGCGTATCGGCGCTGTGGTCGTTGTTCACTTCGACGCTGGCGTGCAACGGGTACGAGTCGGTAACCTTCAGCGTCACGTCCATCGTCTGCGGCAAGCTGCCGGGCTTGAGCATCGGCACGACTTGCTGGCCGGGCTGCGTGTTCACCTGCGCCAGTTGCGCCTGCGCCTGGGTGAAATTGGGCACGCGGCCTTCGGCCAGCGACGGCACGGCATCGCGGATCGCTTCGGGCGAGTGATACTTCGCCCCTTCCACGCGCACGCGGCCGATGCTGTTCTCGGTGACCTGCAGCATCAGCACGCCATCCTTCACCTGCTGCGGCGGCACTTCCACCACGACCGACTGATAGCCCTTGGCCTGGTAGATCTTCTGCAGCGCATCGCGGGCGGCGTGGACGTCGTCGAGGCTGCGGCCAGGGCCGAGATACGGCTCAACCGCCTGCTCGATCTCCGTTGAATCAAGCACATGGTTGCCGCGCACGAGGTATTCGTTGACGTCGAAGCGCGCGGGCGCCTGCCCGGCAGCGCCAGCATCCTGCTGCGCGTGCACCGCACCGCAGGCGCACATCAGGGCGAACGCCAGTAGCTTCAAACGCGCTGGCCGCGCCATTCCCTTGCCGTCGTTCATGCGCACGCCAACCCCCTGAGCGCCCGCAGCGTGCCCTGCGCGAGCGCGACACGGCAGGGTACGCCGGCGGTTCTAACCGAACGGCGACAGCCGGGTTTCCGAATCACTTCGGCGGCCGCACCGATACGCTCGCGAATGCCGGATCCGGCATGATCGACCGCTTCGCCATGGCGAACAAAACCGCCTTCCATGCTCGTAAATGGCCTTCCAAACGGCCAGACATCGTTCGAAACCATCGCGCAAAACCTTCCCTGGGCGAGACCTTGGGTCTCACCCTTCCCTCTCGCCAATACGGCCGCCCGGACCAGATCCGAACGGAAGAGAAAGTGGGCATCCCAGCCCCAGCATTCGTCCTTGCCCAGAAAGACGGCGCACCGACGCAGGGACTGAACCAAGTCACGAAAAATTCATGTCAGCGACTGTTTCAGCCTGTTTTCGCCGCCCTGGACTCCAAACTGTCATCCAGGCCGTCACGCAACAGGCGCGCGAGCGCGCACGTGGCACGCGCGTCGGTCGCGGCCATCAATAAACCTTGGGGGAAATAGATCAGCTGACCAGTACGATGCCGCCAGGCAAGGAACGCACCGACGCACCGAAAGCCTGGTGGATCAGCGACGCGACGTCGCCGAGCTGGTTGAGCGATACCTGGGCGTGCACCTTGCGTGACGCCAGTTCGTCGTTGGTGAGGATGATCTTGCCGGGCCGATAGCGATTGATCTCGGCAATCACATCCGACAGCGGGCGGTTGTCGAATACAAGCACGCGACGGCGCCAGGCGATGGCCTCGTCGGTATCGGCCGGCGCCACAGGCGAGAGGCCTTCACTGCTATAGCCCGCCTGTTGGGCACGACCCAACTCCTCTGACCGTCCCTGGTAAGCCACGCGGATGTTTCCGTCCAGGCCGGTCACTTGGACCCGGCCATCAAGGCAACGCACGTTGCAAAGCGTGCCCGAGGCCGCGTGGATGCCTCCCTGCAATGCATTTACTTCGAAGTTGCCGGCATGTTCGCCCGACACCTGCAACTGGATTTCCCCCGTCAACAGTTCAATCCCTACGGCACGCCCTTCGGACATGCGCACATTCATCGCCGTCTGCGTGTTCATTTCGACGACGACGCCGGGACTCAATTCGATCTGCCGCTGCTCGCCGGTGGCAGTGCGGTAGTCGGCCATGACGTCGGGCAGGCTGGGCCAAAGATTCAGCGGTGAGCGGGCCACCAGCAAGGCCGCCGAGGCCGCTACGGCGCCGCCCAGGAAGGCGCGGCGACTCATCCGTACACGTTTGGTCGCCGCCTGTTCCCGCTCGCGTTGATTGCGTGCCGCCGTGCCCAGGTTTTCCCATAGCAGGCGCGTTTCGGCGAAGGCCTGGGCATGGGCCGTGCTCTGTGCGCACCACTGCTTGAAGCCCGAGGCATCATCCGTGGTGGCACGCCCCGAGGTGAGCACGAGCAGCCAATCGCGCGCCTCGCGGTGAAGCGCCGAATCGTGGCCCATGGCGGAAGAACGTGAACTCATACCCTTAAGACTCTTTTCCGGCCCCGGGACCGAACCGCTGGACCACACGCCGATCGAGACGCCGTCCACAGTGTTCCAGCGCCCGCTTCAATTCTTTGCCCACCATGCGAACCGAGATGCGGAACCGGTCGGCGATTTCCTGCTGCGGCAGGTCGTCGACCCGCGACGCGATCAGGATGGCGCGCTGGCGCTCGGTCAACTCCGCCATGGCCTGTTCGAGGGCCGCCACCTCCATCCGCGCATGGACGATGCGCGCCGGATCGAGCGCGTCATCGGCGAAGTGCAGCAGATCCTCCACTTCCTCGCCGGTCAGGTAACGCGAGTCGGCCTGGCGCTGGTCCGCGGCGACGTTCAAGGCCATCCGGAACAAGTAGCCCTCGGGGTTGTGCGATACGACCGAGGTGTCGCCCATCCGCTCCACGCGCAGATAGGTCTCCTGCAGCACGTCGTTCACCAGTTCTTCGGAGCCCAGGCGGCGACGCAGGCGGCGGCGCAGCTCCGGCTGCCACTCCATGAACAGGCCAAGCAAGGAGAGAGACGAAGGCCCCATCGCGATGCCTCAGCCGCGCGAGGCCACGGGGGCCTCGCAGCGCAGCGGGTGCGATTTGTTCGCGGGCAGGAGCAGCAGCGTCATGGGCTGGCCCAGGCCGGCCGGCGGCGGTTCCACATGCACGCCTTCAAGCGCGCCACTGATCGTGGCATCGCGTGTCTGCAATCCGGTCGAGCCCAGCAAACGTACCCGATTCACCCTGCCCTCTTCGTCTATCCATACTTGCAAGGCCAGCCGGTACGTACCCGGTTTCGCATTCGGCACGCGGCACAGTTCCCGTTCAAGGGCAGCCTGCAGTGAAGCTCCGTAAACTTCCCAGGTATTGTCGATCGCGCCCTGTGCGTCGCTCTCAGTGAGAACTTGCGTGCTACTGCTGCCGAACGATTCCAGCGTAAACGCCTTGTCGGAGGCATAGCGCTCGCGCAGGCCGGTTCCCGCAAGCAATCGGCGCAGGGCGTCTTCCGTCGTGAACTCGCCGCGCACTCCCGGCGACACCTTGCCGACCAGCAGTCGCTCATCCACCAGCAACGATTGCCCGGTGATATCACTGAACGCTTTCACCGCGGTGCTCAACGGCTGCGGGCCAATGTCGAACACGTAGACGCCGACGGCGCTGCCCGCAGCCATGCCAGTTGTTGACGCTTGTAATCCACCTGCATGGCTCGTCCCCCAACAAAGCCAACCCGACAACACGAGCGCCCACCAGGCGTGCGACATGAAGTGCTTCCAGAAGACCGAATGACGGGTTCTTGCATCGAACGCGGTCACTCGCATATCCCGAAAAATAGTAACGGTAGCTTATGTCAGTTGGATAACGCGACGGGTTTATGAATCTATGCGAAGGCCAGGTGAATATGACAGCGGAGATGTCTGATCAGTGACAAATGCGCGCCGGAGACAGGAGGCGGGAAACTTTTCTAGGAAGTTTGTGCACGCATTAGCCTCCTGGTGCGAAGCCAGGACGACGATTTACCCGAGCTCGTTTCTCACTAGTGTTTGTCGGCGCAGCGCTGCGGATCTGCGCTCGACTTCCAGCGCACGTCGCTCAATCTATCGACGCTATGCCGGCCTGCGGGAAATCATTTCTGCCACTTCATCGCACCACGCGATATAAGCCTGTTCGGCAATCACGCCGCGGCGCGTCACCAACAGCGGCCCCAGCTGTTGCTCAGTCAATACCGCCTGTCTGGCGAGAAAGAAATCCAGTTGTGCCTGGTGCTCCGCACGTACCTCACGGATCTGCTGCAAAGCCTTTTCGCGTGGCAACAAATCGAAGCACAACACGCGAAGTATCTGTTCGTCCTTGATCGACGGGCGCGGCGAACCCTGCGCCACCCAGGTACGCAGTTTCTCGAGGCCTGCCTCGGTCAGGCTGTAGATCGATCGTTCCGGTCCACGCGTTCCGGGCACGCGTTCCGATTGGATGAGTCCGTCTTGTTCGAGCTCGCGCAACGCGGGGTAGACCGAACTGTGCTCGACCGACCAACAGTGCTGACCGACGATTTGCAGCCATTTGGTCAGCTCATAGCCCGAACGCGGCTCGTTATGGATACCGGCGAGCAGGACATTCTTCAGGGGCTTTTCCTTGCCCGCTGCCGTTTCTTTCTTATCAATCACGTGTTTACCCCACCGTAGCCAGGTCGCCCGCACAGGCAGCTATGTATTTTTTGACATAGCCGACCTACGCTGCCACTATGTATTTTCCTACATAGATCGTAGCAGAAGCCCGCTGGCAACTCTGGCCGCGAGCAAGCAACCGCAACTCGCCAGCCATGCGTGAGCGCGTCGTGCCTTCGATCTATCCCCACCAAAGTGAGAGAGACATGCCCCAGGAAACCATCCTTGTCACCGGCGCCGCCGGCAGCGTCGGCTCGACGGCACGAACGGCCATCGGCATCCTGCTGAAGCAAGGGCATCGCGTGCGCGCCATGGTTCGCAAACAGGACGCACGCGCCGACACGCTGCGCGACCTGGGCGCCGAGGTGGTGGTCGCCGACATGCTCGATATCGTCGCCGTGCGTGCGGCCATGCAAGGCTGCACGGTGGTCTACTTCACGATGTCGGTATCGCCGGATTATCTGGAGGCAGCGAGCAATGTCGCCGTCACGGCGAAAAGCCTGGGYGTGAAGGCYTTCGTCAATCTSKCSCAGATGACGYTGTCGCAGATGAGCGAGACMGAGACSACCARCAGCCCGCARCAGAAGCAGCACTGGCTCGCCGAACAGATGTTGCGCTGGTCCGGCCTCCCTGTGGTTTATCTGCGCCCGACGGCTTTTTTCGATGGCCTGTTTCTGCTGCAAGCAGCCAAGGGCATCCGCGACGACAACGCCATCCGCCTGCCCTTTGCCGATGGCAAGACCTCGCCCATCGCCGCGGCCGATGTAGGGGCCGCGGCGGCGGCCGTGCTGGCCCATCCAGCGCCGCATATCGGCAAGGTCTACGAGCTCACGGGTCCGCAATCGCTGACCATGACGGAGCTTGCGCAGGAGTTCAGTGGTGGACTGGGCCGCGCCGTCCAATACGTCAACGTGCCGCCGCCGATGTGGGAAGCCAAGCTGCACGAAGCCGGACAGCCCGCGCACCTGATCGCCCACCTCGTCGTCATGGCTCAGCTGCACCGCGAGAATCGCTACGACCGGATGACCGACACCTTCGAGCAGTTGGTGGGTCGCGCTCCCATGACCGCCGCCGAATTCGCACGCCAGCACATCGCTGCGTTTACGCCGGCCTGATCCTGGAACTCACGGCGCGGCGTATCGCAGGCAGGCTCTAGAGCGCCATACCACCGGATGCCTCGATACGCTGCCCATTGACCCAGCGATGGCTCTCGCCCAACAGCGACGCGATCAGCGGGCCGATGTCGTCAGGTACGCCGGCGCGACCTAGCGCGGTCATGTCGGCGACGCGCTGGTTGAGTTCGGGGTTGTCGCGGACCATGCCGCCGCTGAAATCCGTGGCAATCGCTCCGGGAGCCAGAGTGTTGACGGCGATGCCGCGCGCACCGAGTTCTTTCGCGAGATAACGCGTGAGTACCTCGACGGCGCCCTTCATCGACGCATACGCGGCGCTACCCGGGATGGTGATGCGGGTGAGGCCGCTGGAGATGTTCAGGATACGGCCGCCGTCATGGATCAGGGGCAGCAGCTTCTGGGTGAGGAAGAACACGCCCTTGAAGTGGACCTGGTAGAGACTGTCCAGCTCCTGCTCGGTGGTGGCATCAATCGACGCGTGATGCGAGGTGCCGGCATTGTTGACCAGATAATCGAAGCGCTCGGCGCCCAGCGTCGAGAGTGCTGCATGCACCTGACCCACGAATGCGTCGAAGTCCGCCGCGTTGCCGGTATCCAGGCGCAAGGCAATCGCCTGCCGCCCGGACTGTGCAGCTTGCTTCACCACCTCTGCAGCTTCGGCCTCGTTGGAGCGAAAGGTGAAAATGCTGTCGACGCCGCGCGCTGCAAGGTTGAGCACGGTGTTGCGTCCCAGTCCGCGGCTTCCGCCGGTGACGATGGCGATCTTCTGTTCGGGTGTGCGAGTAACGAGGGTGGTCATGCCTATCTCCAACGTGATCAGGATGGGCATCAGCTTAGGCGCGCCGGTGTCCTCGCCAAATGCCGGAACTGACCACCTTCTTGCCTAGTCCTGCTCGCCTGTGATCAGGCCGCCAAAAATGGGGATAGCATGGAGACCTGCACGTTGGGAGCGCGCCTCATGCCGGACGCCTTGACCGAAATCGTCAAACGCTACACCGACTCGCAACCCGGGGACGGGCCGTTCGAGACCCCGATCCCGGGTCTCATCTTTTTGCGCTCGGACCATCGCAAGCACCCTGCACATCTGGTCTTCAGACCAGCATTGTGCGTCGTCGTGCAGGGAGCCAAATGGACCACGTTTGGCGGCCAGCGCTTCGACTACAAGCCGGGGCAAGCGCTGGTGGTGAGTGTGGAAACTCCTGCGCTTAGCCGTGTCGTCAAGGCCAGTCCCAGCGAGCCTTATCTGGGCATCATCCTGGAGTTTGACCTTGCGGTGATGCGCGAGGTGATGGAAGGACTCGATGCGCCCCCGCCACCGGTGAGCAAGGTGCAACACGGTATTTTCGTCACGCATTTCCGGGGATACATGGCCGAATGTGTCTACCGCCTGGTGCGCCTGATCGACACACCGCAGGCCATACCGGTGATTGCGCCGATGATCATGCGCGAGCTCTGCTACTGGCTGCTGACCGGTCCACACGGTGGCGAGGTGGCTGGCCTGGTGTTGGCGAACGGCCATGCGGAACGCGTCATCAAGGCCATTCATGCCTTGCGCGATCAGTTTGCCGAGGCCGTGCGCATCGAAGAGCTCGCCGCCATCGCGCAAATGAGCCCCTCCGCTTTCCACCGTCAGTTCAAGGCGCTGACCGCCATGACGCCGCTGCAATACCAGAAGCAATTGCGCTTGCTGGAGGCCCGGCATCTGATGGTGAGTGGCGTCGCCACGGCCGAATCGGCGGCCTACCAGGTGGGCTATGAAAGCCCGTCGCAATTCAGTCGCGAGTACTCGCGCATGTTCGGCGCCCCGCCCCGGCGTGACGTGGCGACGCTGGTGCCTGCTGCGGTGTAAGCGCCGATCGGTTGCGATTGACATCAGTTCGACATGTGGATGCCGCACTATGTGCGCCCCCGCGTCTGGCAATGCATGCTCCCATGGCCGATGGTCTTATCGAATCGCTCGATGTCGATGCTGTACTGGAGATGGTTCATGGTCGGCGTGAGTTTCGCGGCACGTTCTGGGTGATGCCGCGCGGGCGGTCAATGATGTCCGGCAGCACACCGCTCACCTATCGAAGGGAAATCGATGCGGTGGGCGCAGCGCGAAAGGCAGCCATTGCCATCGCTCTGTATGCGGGAGAGTCGTGATATGCCGCGACAGGCATCTTGCGAGAAATTTACGCGGCTGCGCCTGTTTTGACGTAGCGCCTTTACGGCACAAAGCCGCACCATGGCGCGTTCGCTCTGAGTAGCCGTGTCGAGTGCGATGTCGTGAGTATCCTGATTGTCCGTGGGCCGCATAGCAGCGGCCATTCCCTCACTGCTGATCTGCTCTACAACCTTCAGCAACAAGCCCTGCAGGCCGGTCGCCTGCTCGAACTGCGCGCCTGCGGCGCCTTGAGCAACTTCATTGCACAGGTGAGCGAGGCCAAGTCCGAGGCCACCGAGTTCGTGCTGCTCGATCCGGGTGATCTGACTCCCGAAATGCGCGCGCATCCCGAAGCCGGCCTGAGCGCGGCGATTGACGACCTGCGTGCGCCCTATATCGACGTGCACGACGACTTCGGTGATGGCATCGAATGCTGCGCCGGGCTGCTTAAGCCTCCCGTCGCCACCGTCATCATCAACGGCAATATCGAGAGCGGCTACCGCATCGGCCTGCGCCTTGCGCTGCGCCGCCTGCAGCTTCGCTCGTGGTCGAGGCGTGACGGCGTCGCCGGTTAGCGATCAGAGTTCCATCGTTTTCGTCCTGGCAGGCGACGGGACCTTCGGACGACTGGCTGCGCCTCCGCTCACTTCCCTCAAGGTTGGCGGGTGGCGCAGTCCAGTTTTTTCTTGCGCGTTCTGTCCGGTCAGTCGGGATTCGCCGGTTGGACAACGCCTGGGATGAGTACTGCGCTGCTCGACTACGCCCTGATGCCGAGTGCACGCGATCCGGCCATCAGGCTTTTCGACGATGACCGCGCGGCATAGGCGAGGTGTCGCGCCAGTACCAGTTCGACCCGGGTCCCGCGTGGCATCGCGGCACCGATCGACAACAGGCCGCCCAGTCGTGCGGCACGCTCGTGCATGCCCGCGATGCCCCAATGCCCTTCCTTCTGCCTGGCCTGCAACTTTTCCTCGGTAATGCCGATGCCGTTATCGGTCACCTTGACGGTGAAATGCCTCGGAAAATAGTGGACTGACACCAGCACCCATTCGGCACTCGCATGGGTGAACGCGTTGATGATGCCTTCGCGCGCGATGGCCATCACTTCGTCGCGCACCTCGGGGCGCAGAGGGCGCGGCCTCCCTTCGCTGTGCACGGTGTAGCTTGTGGTGGGAGACGTCGCCGCATGCGAGCCGAAAGCCTCCAGATCCTTGGTCAGGTCACCGTGCTCCCAGTCGTCCCGGCGCAGGCGGTGAATGGCGTTGCGCGCCTCGATCATGGTCCGGCGCATCTCTTCTTCGATCTGCGCCAGACGCGTTCTCTGATCCTGGGCAAGGCTGGCGCTGGTAGAGATCAGCTCGAGCTGGAGGAGCATGCCTTGAATGCTTTGGAACAACGTATCGTGCAGCTCACGCGCAATTCGCTCGCGCTCCGAAAGGCGCTCATCCAGGACACGCTGGGACTGCATCTCCAGAATCCACACGCCCAGTAAATACATGAGCGTCAGTAAGAGCGCGGCGACACCAAAGGGGACGATGTAGGTCAGCCAACCTTGAAGCTTCCACATGCGAGGTACCTCGAGGTTCTCACGCTGCGCCGACGTCCAGGGTCGAGCTCCAGCGGATGGGGGCGCCGTTGAATCGAGTCCTGTGCGCTGCGGCTCGATGGAACCTTGCCATGCCCTCAGATCGGCTGAAGGTGATGTCCCATGCACAGCAGCGGTCGCCGTCTGGCGTCCTGGGGTATGCGAGTTGTAGCAGTGCGCTTGAATCGAGGGAATTGTTCGAAAGCGCAAGATGGATGTGCACATCCCCAACGCGACCCGCTCCTGTTGCGCGAGCTGCTGTGACTGCGAAGGCCTGCGGCGTTCGCTGATCGCCTGATCGGGAAAGCTCGGCCGGATTCGAAAGTTGCTGCGCCCGCTTTGCGCAGCAGGCTAGAAAAGGCTACCCCGCCGCAACTTGACGGCCACGTGCAGCTTGGCGAGCCAACCGGGATCCTCGAGGTTGCTCCCGGTCATTTCCTGGATGCGGTCGAGTCGATAGTTAAGCGTATTGGGATGGATGCCCAGCACCGCCGCGGTTTGCTTCCTGCGCTGAAACTGATCCAGGTAGCATTCCAGCGTCTTGAGCAATTCGGGATCGTAGGATAGCCGCTCAATCAGGGACTCCAGGTAGCGAAGTACATTGTCGGCGCGTCTGGCGCCCTCGCGCAGGGCGATATCGGAGTACCGGAAGACCTTGGCGTCGATATCGGTTCGAGCACCCAGTTCAAGGGCCTTCAACGCTTCATCGACCGATGACAACCAACCGGCCGGCCCATGCCCCATCATGCCTATGCCAACGAGCTTCAAGTCGCCAACGGATTCGATCAGCCGCTCGGCCAGCTCGTGCATGCGTCGATCGCTGGCAAGAATGGAATCGCCGCGGATACAGGGCATCCAGACCACGAAACGTTCCCGGTGAATGACCCGGACCAGGTCATTTGCATCGACTTTGGCCACCCGCGCGATCCGCACCAACACGTTATCCAGCTCCGCTTCCACGCGAGAGAACATCGATATGGGCAGGTTGGTTTCAAAGGCCATCGCCACACGTGGAACCGTCGGATCCAGCGCAATGGCTTCGGCGATGCGGTTGAATTCGGCCACGTTGCCGGCATCGCTGAAGACGATATTGCACAGTTCATAACGCAGCACGTCCCGACGCCGGGACTGCTGGTACTGCTCGTCCAGATACGCCTCGGCGATGGATTGCACCATCTTGCCGAAGTGGTCCAGCAGATAAGGGGTGACCTCGAACAGCAACGCGTCGCGCACTTCGTCGTTCTTGGAGGCCAGTGCCAGATAGGAATTCCATAGTTCACGCGAGCCCAGGCGAAACGCACCGAGCAGCGCGGTCAGTTCGATGCCCTGGTGGACACGCTTTCTTCCAAAGAGGGAAAACTGCTCGACATCGGCTTCGCTGGGCGCCTTGCCGCTCAAGATCGCGTCAAACCACAGGGCTGCCGACTGCCTGATGGATTCGATGACGTCGCCCCGCGTGCTTGAAGACAACTGGGCGTAGTCGCCCTCTTCCTCTTTCAGCGCCGCATAGCAGCGGTCAATGAGTTCTTGCGGTGAGGCCGCCATGGCCAGCGTGTCTTCACGCAGCTTGCCTGAGACATGGGGGATCTTCGCGTTCATGGTTGATCGCCTGTGTACATGGAAGGGTCCCACCTTCGCGCCGGTGGCGCGAAACGCCTTGCGCCCATCCTCAAACCCATCCCGACCTGCCGGGCCATCATCGCACCCTCGTACGGATGGGTCACGGCGGAGCCGAAGTTGACGGATACCTGTTGCCCGGGAGCCGTGTGCGCGCCGCCGGGCGCGACGCCGTTGTGCATAGGCACAGACGTGTTGTGATTCCAAACAGTTCTATTGGTCCCGACGCGCTGCTAAAACTCCTCGCCCCACGGTATCGATACCGATCCGGCGGCCTCCTCGGGGGAGACCGTACTTATTCCGGCCATCCTGTCGCCCGCGCGACGGCTGGTTCGGCTTGCCCAAAAAAGGTAGACGGAGGTTCTCTGCGCCACGAGCTCTACACCATCATCCTCAGCAAGCCGGAGGACGTCGCCGGTTTCAATCGAGTCGCCGAATCGCTCGGGCTCGATCCGACCGTCCCCCGGGTGGCCTTCGCGGCGGAGCTGCGGATGCCCGAGCACCTGATATCGCGCAATGAGGCTGAGCTGGAGCGCATCGTGCTGGGCATGGCGCGCCTGGCCAAGACGGCTCCCATCGACCTGGTGCAGCTGATCCACCGCGACCGGCTCATCATCTGGTTCCCCTGCATACGCGGCGATTCCCTGCTGGCCAGCGACAAGCGGATGGGCGGACTCGCCGAGCGCCTGATCGCGTCCGTGGCGGAGCTGGCGCGCATTGGCGTGGGCATGATGGGGCAAGGCTCACAGGGCTGGGCGGTGTCGATGGACGAGGCCCTGAGAGCGCTGGAGATGGGCGGCCGTAATGCGACGCCGAACAAAGTGCATCGCTACTCCGACATCGTGCTGTATGAGGGCGCACGGCGATCGGACAACGTGCTTCGCTATCTCCAATCCCTGATCGAACGCCTGTCGCACGAGCCGGATCTGCTGCGGACACTCGAATGCTATCTGGATCAATTCCAGCGCAGGAAGCGGACCGCCTCGGACCTGGGCATCCATCCGAACACGCTCAACTACCGACTGCAACGAATCCAGGAGATGACGGGAGCGGACCTGCAGGATCCTGCGTGGCTATCCAAGCTGCATATCGCGGTGCGCCTGCGGCAGGGCAGCTGTTGAGGCAGCGTGCTTAGTCCTGCACGAGCGTCCCTGAGTGCAGCTCTTCGCGGCAGATGGTGCTGAAGTCGCACAGGGGATTCATGGCCTGGTTGTCCAGAATCTCCGTGACATCCCGGAAGGACTTGTTGGGCGCCAGATAGGTCTCGATGATCACGCGCACCACACGGTCGGCGCTTTCCACCACCGCCGGCGACGACACCACGCGCATCCTGCTTACCAGCGCGTAGAGATTGATCAGGTTGGAAACAGCTGGCTTGTCGTGCTCGTAGGCGTCCGCATACCACTTGGACGCCTCTTGAATGAAATCCCGGTAGAGCTCTTCGCGCCGGCTCAAGTTGGCCGCGCGCTGCTGGGCGCTGAATTGCACGCGCTGGTTGAGCCACGACGCCGCCAGCGAGGTCAGTCCACCGATGGCTGATCCCGCGAGCGCAGCAAGTGCCGAGATGTAACCCGTTTCCATGATGATCTGCCCACGCAACTCCTTGGGTCGGCGGAAGACCGTGATGGAACGCAGGCTGCACGCTCCCGGCACGGTCCTGGCAACCGCCGTCTCTTTCTTCAGCCCCTCCGACGCGGAGGGGCTTACTTGACCGAACTGTCGATCAAGGTCTTCAAATCCGTCACCGAGTAGGACACGGACATGCGATAGCCGTTACCGCAACGCACCGGCGCAAGATCGGAAAGTTCTTCTCCCTCGCATTCCGGCAGCTCGAGATAACCCGCTCCCACCCAGGGTTCCGCGACCGTGAAGTTATCCATCACGGACTTCACCAACTCATGCACCGCCGGCTTCTCCCACTGCCCTGCCGCGAGACGAGGGAAATGCCGCAGATTGATGGTGGGACGGGAACCGAGCGCCGCCAGATCGGTGACGGGCCGGTCCAGAGTCACCAGGCCGCGGGCCACGCGCTGACCGGCAGTCGACGCCGAGGCTCCAAACTTCGTGCCTTTCGCCACGGGAGCGGACGCGATGCCGTTGACCGCAAACGTGCGCGTCTGAAAGATCGAGCCATACCGCTTGGGAAATCCCTGCGCCGACCCTCGGGCCATCGCCGAATCGTTGTCCACGAAAATATAGGGACAAAACGCCACCGGCTCGCCCTCGTACAGCGCGTCCACCAGGATGAAGAACTCGCGATATTGATAACGCGCAGGATCGAGGAACTCCTCGCGCTCACCGGTGAACTGCCAGTCGATGAAATAAGCCTGGGCGTGCCCTTCGGCCTTGATGTCCGGAGTCAATCCATCCGGCAGCAACGCTTCGACTGCTTTTGGCTGTGCCCAGAAATCGATCACCAGGAAATCGCCCGCGTAATGCCATGGCGGCGACGGGGCGATGGTGGACAGACCGCGAGGCGTGATGGGAACGAAAAATCCGTTCTTCATGGGGAGGCTCTCGTTCGTCATGGAAGGCGCAGAGAACTTTGAGATCACCCCTGCCACGAAACCGCAGTGTCTCGCCTGCATGGGGACATCAATGCTCTGCCACGACCACTATGGCGTCAGGGCGGCAGGCGATCTTGGACGAATGTGATCGTGAGACGCAAAACCTCATGCGACCTTCGGCGCCGCCCGCGTCAGCGCGACCCTAAAGAGTAGCTTCGGTGTACCGAAAGCGGGCTTGGACGATGGCGGCCTATCAACGAAAGTTGCGTCACTGATTGATCGTTGATGACCTCAGGCTCTGCCACGACACCGCCTGCCCAACTCTCACAGTTCAGCGGCTCAAACATAGGTGGGCCGGATCGTAGACGCCCATGGTGGCCTCCTCCCCGCCCTGCACCGCTCAACGTTGCCTTTAGCAAGGCTGCCCCAGCCGAGCAGGTCAAGACCGCCGCCTCCCTTCACTGTGCCGTACACCGAGGATCCACGATGAGTGCAGCAACAAGTGACCGCCTGCTGGTGCTTGAGGCGATTCCCCCACGATTGCTCTCCCTGTCACTGGACGCCAGGCAGCTCGATGTTCTGCTCGATGACCTGGGCGGCACGCCCGATGGCATTGCCATCGACTACAGGCATCGGCACATCTACTGGACCAATATGGGCAAGGACTGGTCCAAGAACGACGGCTTGATCGAGCGGGTCGATTTCGACGGTTCGCATCGCACGGTGGTCATCTCCGAGGGTTCGACATTCACGCCCAAGCAGATGCAGGTCGATGCCGACGCAGGCCTGCTCTACTGGTGCGATCGCGAAGGCATGCGCGTGATGCGCTCGCGCCTCGATGGCAGCGACATCACGGTGTTGGTGCAAACCGGGGCGACCGAAGCGGAGCGCGCCGACGAACGGCGGCATTGCGTCGGCATCGCGATCGACCGTGCGAACGGGCGACTCTACTGGACGCAAAAGGGGCCGCCGAACGGTGGCCAGGGCCGCATCCTGAGCGCCCCGCTGGACCTGCCCAAAGGCATGTCGCCCTCAAGTCGAACGGACATCCGCGTCGTATTCGACCAACTGCCCGAACCCATCGACCTCGAATGGGATGAGCAAAGCAACACGCTGTACTGGACGGATCGAGGCGATCCGCCGCAGGGAAACACGCTCAATCGTTCGCGCTTTGCGCAAGGCGAGCCGGGTAAGCCGGAGATCCTGCTGGCGGGCCTGCAGGAAGGCATCGGCCTCGCCCTGGACCGCGCAAGCAACCAGGCCTTTGTGTCCGATCTGGGCGGCAACATCCGCGTGGTGGCATTGAGCGACGCAGCCTCCCCGCGCGTCATTCGTTCCGGCCTGGGGGCGCTGACCGGCATTGCGCTCTGGCAGCCCTCGTCGGCGTGATCCGCCAACTCATCTTGCGTCGACTCGCAACACCAGCGACGCGCAACCATCGCCATCCGATCGAAAGAGGCCACCGTTCATGAGCAGAGACATCAAGAAAGTCGTCGTCATTGGCACGGGAGTAATTGGCGCCAGCTGGTGCGCGTTCTTCCTCGCCAAGGGTCTGGATGTCATCGCCACCGACATCGCGCCCACCGCCAAGATCGCCCTGGATGCCTACATCAAGGAGGCATGGCCGGCGCTTGAAGAACTGGGCCTCTCACCGGGTGCATCGCTGGATCGCCTGATCTTCACCACTTCTCTGGATACGGCGCTGGCGAGCGCGGACTGGGTGCAGGAATGCGGCCCGGAGCGGCTCGACTTCAAGCAGGATCTCTATCGCAACATGGATGCCTTCCTCGCGCCCGATGTCATCATTGCCTCCAGCTCGTCTGGCTTGACCATGACCGACATCCAGGCCAAGTGTGAGAAGCATCCCGAGCGCTGCGTTATCGGTCATCCGTTCAACCCGCCTCACATCATTCCCCTGGTCGAAGTGGTTGGCGGCGCCAAGACGTCCGAGGAGACGATTGCCCGCGCGATGTCGTTCTATGCAGCGCTGGGCAAAAAGCCGATACGCATCTTCAAGGCGCTGCCGGGACATGTCGCCAACCGCCTGCAGGCAGCGGTCTACAAAGAGATGCTCTACCTGATCGAACAAGGCGTGCTCAGCGTTGAGGATGCCGATGTTGCGGTGAGCTACGGGCCGGGTTTGCGCTGGGGCGTCATGGGCCAAAGCCTGCAATGGCATCTCGGTGGCGGCGCCGGTGGCATTGGCCACTTCATGGAACACCTGATGCTGCCGCTGCAGGGCCTGATGAAGGACTTGCGCGAGCCGACGGTCGACGATGCCCTCAAGCAGAAGATCGTTGCCGGTGTGCAGGCGCAGGTGAAGGGCCGTTCGGTGGATGAACTGGCCGACGCCGAAAACAAGGTGATCATCGGCGCCCTCGCCCTGCGCAGGAAGGTCGGACTGGCGTAACGGCGTCCGCGATGCAACCTCGCCGCGCTGCCGCGCAAGGCGCGCGACTTTCGCTTGGACGCGTCCCTTGAAAAGTCACGACTAAAACGGGAACTGACATGACGATTTCTACCGATGGGGCGATGGCCGCCACCACACCAGACCGACTGACCAACACGCTGAAAAGCAAACTCGCCCATCCGGCGACGGATGCCGTGTTCGACCTGCATCAAGGTGTCAATGAAGTGCTCGCCGATGTTGGCATGAGCGACAAGGACTGCGGCGGCACGCTGAGCTTTTTTGGCCAGGATCCGATCATCCCCAGCGCCATTCGCTTCGGCACCATGGCCGCCATTGGCCTGGCAGCCAAGTCAGTCGCTGCAGCCGCCATCTGGCAGCAGCGCACGGGCGAAGGCCAGGACATCAGCGTCGACGTGCGCAAGGCGCTGCGGCGCTTCTGTTGTTTCTTCGAAGGGAAGTGGGAGCTTCTGAATGGCCGTCCACCCGCCTATGGTGCGGATGAGGACAACCCGTTCATGAAGTTGCCGTTCTTTTACGAGACGCGCGACGGGCGCCATGTGATGCCGTTGAACGTGTATCCCAGGCTGAGAACGCGAGCCCTCAACCTGCTTCACTGCAGTGACAGCCCTGAAGCGGTGCGCAATGCGATCCTGAAATGGAATGGCACCGAGCTCGAGGAAGCCGCAGCCGAGGCCGGCCTGGTGATGGGCATGATCCGCACGAACGATGAATTCCGTCGGGAGGCGCAGTATTCCCAGTATCTCGCGCACATGCCGCTTATCCAGGTGGAGAAGATCGGCGAGTCGGAACCGGTGCCTTTCAAGCCCGGCGGTCGCAGCCCGCTGGACGGGATTCGCGCGCTGGGCATGGGGCACGTCATTGCAGGCGCCGCCATCGGCCGCGATCTGGCGCAGTACGGCGCGGACGTGCTCAATATCTGGCGCCCCAACGACACCGAGAAAGACGCCTTCTTCCTCGATGTCCAGGTCGGCATGCGTTCGACCATCCTTGGTGACGCTCCCGAGGACCGCAAGGTTTTCGACCAGCTGCTTGCATCCACCGACGTCTTCTTCGCCAACAAGCGTCCCGGCTTTCTCGCATCGCATGGCTTGGATGCGCAGGAGCTTTGCGCCAGGCATCCTGGCCTGATCCACGTCACCGTCGTACTGCACGGCGAACATGGTCCGTGGTCGAACCGGCCGGGCTTCGATGAGATCGGCGCAGCCGTGTCCGGCCTGTTCGCGGTCGAGGGCAGCCTCTCCCAGCCCAAGCAGCCGCCGATCGTGCCGATTTGCGACAACGTCGTTGCCTGGCTCGGCACCACCGGCGTGCTCGCCGCCTTGCGTCGTCGCGCCGTGGAGGGAGGCAGTTATCGCGTGGTGGTCTCGCTGACCCGAACCGTGCTGTGGCAGCTGTCGCTGGGGATCTTCGACAAGGAGTACGCCCAGGCTACGGCGGGATCGAGCGAAGAACACCGCTACGTTGAGCCCGATACGTTTACCGCCGAAACGCCGCTGGGCACCTATCAAGGCATCACCGATCAGGTGGTGCTTTCAAAAACGCCGGAGGCCTTTCGCACCGTCCTCGTACCGCGCGGATCGTCCAAGCCCGAGTGGCTGAGTTCCTGACCACGATCGTGCGGCAGCTGCCCACGATCCCTGCCTGGACAGCCGACCCGTCCGTGGGACGGTCATCCGGATCAATCGGCTGATCACACCCTCGCCTACGGAGAGGACCCGCCACAAAGCGGGTTCTCTCCCTGGCGTCACTGCACGTTTGTCCGATCGAAACTTGGCTTTCCTTACGAATAGCCTTCGACAACCACCGTATGCGATGGGCGTATGATCACGTTACCGCCCAACGACAGCCGTGCGATGCCTCGGCACGCACGGCCTCTTGAGTCGTTCACCACGGATTGCCAGCTCAACCTTGTGCGCCGCGGGACTGCGATACCGACCAGGGGCGGTCATCAACCTCATTGCACGTACGCGCATGCCTGCTATGCATCGTTTTGAGGGTTGTAAGGTATGCCATTCACCTCACGCGCATTGACACGCTTTCTCGTGTTGGTCGCACTAGGTCTGCCATCCATCGCGCGGTGCGTTGAGCCACCTCATGCGGTGATGCCCCTGGAAGCGCATTCGCCGTATCGCTTCGGCCTGACGCAGTTCCAACACCGGGCCTATCTCTCGCGGGACGGCGCGCCGGCGAATGCGCAAGCCATCGTCCAGACGCCCGACGGCTTTCTATGGATAGGCTCGCAGAACGGCCTGATTCGTTTTGATGGCGTGCACTTCGATCGCAGTCCTACCGACCTGCTGCCCAAGACCAATGTTTCCTATTTGTATGCCGAGCCCAATGGTGATCTCTGGATTGGCTACACCTTCGGCGGCGTGAGCGTTTTGCGGCAAGGCAAGATCACCAACGTGCCGGAAGCCGCGCTCCCGGGAGGTAGCGTGCTCGGCCTTGCGCGTGCCAAGGACGGCTCCCTCTGGATGGCCAGCACCCGGGGCATCGCCCGCGAACGCAAGGGTCGCTGGGAAAAAGTGACGCGCCCCAACGATGGCGATCCGGGCCATGAGCCGCTATGGCTAGGCCAAATCCAAGGCCGCCTGTATCTCTTTGAACCGCTGGCGGCCTACCTCGTGGACGAGGAGACCGCGCAACTGCGGCCCACGGATTATGCACAGGCGAAACACGACCAGATGGGGCTCCCGCCATCGGTGCCGTGGAGTGAGCGTTACGACGGGTACTGGGCCAGCCTGCGCGACCCTTCCGGCGCGCTCTGGGTGACGCGAGAGGATCGCGAAGGCATTACGCGAGTCCATTGGAGCGACCAGAAAGTTGCCGCTGCCAATGAGGAACACTACGCCAAGCCGGAAGGCCTGAGCGGCGAATTTGGGCGCGTCTACTTCATGGACCGCGAAGGCAACATCTGGGTGGCGACTGACCAGGGCCTGGATCGCTTCAGCGTGAGCAAGTTCACGCCGGTGGTCTTTTCGGCAAGGACGGCCGACCTCACTCTGGCGGCAGATCTATCCGGTGGCCTATGGGTCGGCAGCCTGCGGGAAAACGCGCTCTATCTTCGAGACGAAACGCCGCCTGTGCGCATCGATGGCATGGGTCCGGGATCGGACTGCTCCATGGTGGATCGTCACGGCGCCGTCTGGATGGCCGGATACACCGATCTGCAGGTCTACGACGGCGCGCGCGTGACGCACGTGCCGCCTCCGCCCGGCAGCATGAAGAAAGATCACGGGAAGGAGGTGCTTCAGGCCTGCCAGAATGTGGCTGAAGACGCCGCAGGCAATATCTGGCTCTCGGTAGCCAAGGTGGGTGTGTTTCGCCGCACGGATGGCAACTGGCAGCGCAATGGCGGACTCAAGGACCTGCCCGATGGACCATCCATTCGCGTCATGACCGATGCCAGCGGGCGTATCTGGCTTGGCTATCCCAATGACCGCGTCGCGATCGTCGATGGCGACAAGGTCGCGCTCTATGGTCCCGGCGACGGTCTTGCCATCGGCAATGTGCTGAGCCTGTCGGTGCGTGGCGCGCACGTCTGGGCTGCAGGCGACAAGGGGGTTGCCTATCTTGCTCCCAACAACCGCTTCGTTGCCTTTCAAACCAAGGGGCGCAGCTCACTGCGCGGTATCTCGGGGATCGTGGAAACCGCCAGCGGCGAGCTCTGGTTGAACAGCCCCGAGGGCGTTTACCGCATCGCGGCCAGCGAAGTTGAAAGCCTGCTGCGCACCTCCGGGTATCAACCCAGCTATGAGCTGTTTACGCAGGAGGACGGCATCAATGGACAACCCCAGGCGATCAGGCCGGGGCCGTCCATGGTGGAAAGCACCGATGGGCGCATCTGGGTCGCGACCAAGCAGGATCTCTCCTGGATCGACCCTGCGCATATTCGTTACAACAAAGTCGCTCCCACAGTCTCGATTACCGGCTTCAGTGCCGGCGGGAAATCCTGGCAGCTATCTTCACCACCTACCCTGCAGCCGCAGACCGCCAATGTCCGCATCGAATACACCACGCCGGCACTGTCCATGCCCGAGCGTGTGCATTTTCGATATCGACTGGAAGGTGCAGACGAGGAATGGCAGGAGGCCGGCAGCCGGCGCGAAGCCTTTTACACCCACCTCTCGCCCGGCACGTATCAGTTCCAGGTGATGGCGATCAACGAGGACGGCGTTCACAGCGTCGCGCCCGCCAGCTTCCAGTTCAGCCTGGCGCCCGCGTTCTACCAGACCGTGTGGTTCAAGTCTCTGCTGGCGGCCGGCGCCGTGCTGGTTGCCTGGAGTCTGTATGCGCTGAGAGTGTCCTTTATTGCGCGTCGGTACCGGCTGCTTCTGCAAGAACGCTCGGCAGAGCGGGAGCGTATTGCCAGGGATCTGCATGACACCTTGCTACAAGGCATGCAGGGCATCCTGCTGCAGGTCGAACTGTGGGCGCGCAGCCCTAGCTTGTCCGATGCCCAGCGAAACAGCGCGATCAAGATCGAAGACAAGATGCGCAGCATGCTGATCGACGGGCGTGACGCGATCAGTGCGCTGCGCCAATCGCACGATCACCAGGCCGATTTCATCGCGGACCTGCTCGCCGCCGGCAATGAGTCCGCCTTGCAATCGAAAACGAGATTCTCGCTCCGTCTGGTCAGCGACCCGCGCGCACTGCGCCAGGATGCGTGCGAAGAAGTGCTTGCGATCGCCCGCGAAGCCCTGCTCAACGCCTTCAGGCATGCACAGGCCGAAGCCGTCTGGGTGACCGTCGATTACGCGCAACGCGGCCTGACGGTCACCATCGGCGACAACGGCATTGGCATGATCGAACACTGCGTGGAGGAGCGGCAGAAGGAAGGCCATTGGGGCGTGGCAGGCATGCGTGAGCGCGCCGCCAAGCTGGAGGGGCAGCTGACGGTGACCAGCGAACAAGGCCAAGGCACCGTCGTCGAGTTGCAGGTTCCCTGTCGCCGCGCCTATGCGCAGGCGTTGCCTTTTTCGCTGGCGCGCCTGTTTCACCGAAAGCGTCCCTGACGACGCAGTCATGCAGGTGTCGAGCGATCAGATGTCAAAGCCGGTGCCGACCAGCAGCATGGTCTCGCCGCGATTGGGATCATGCAGGCCGCCGTTGGAAACGTGGCGTATCTGAAAGCTCAGCCTGCGGCCCTGCCAGCCGGCGGTGCTGACAAATTCACCGACGCTGCTCAAGGCCTCCGTTCGGCCAGCGTGCAGGGCGCCCTGAAAGCTGAAGAACAGCGCGTGACTCCAGCTGCCGGCATCGCCGTAGCGAAAGCGCACACCGCCGGCGGCCAGCCAACTGTCTTGGTCGGTGCCGTAGCGGCTTTCGCGGAATCTTGCGAGGTCGCGCCCGTTGATCCAACCCAGGGAGATATCCGGGGCCCAGGTAAATCGTCCGCTGCCGATGGGTTTCTCGTTGAGCACCGATTCGACAAACGCCGCGTTGGCAGCGTAGCTATCCATATAGCTACGTCCCACTTGAAGCTGAAGGTCCATGGCCGCGGCAGGCGCGCACATCGATGCCAGGCACGCCGACGCCAGGCCGGCACAGGCGCGCCTACAAGTCACTAGGTACATAGATCATCCGTACGTTTTTTCTTGGGAGTTTTGCGGGGTGGTCACGCGCGGCCGCGGAAGCTGCCGTACCTCGGCGCCTGAAGCGCGACGCTTCAGGAGGATGCGACGATAAAAGCCTTCACCAAGGCCGTATTGAACGAAACTGCCTTGGAAAGGACAGATGCGACGCGCCCAGGTCGCATGGCGGCGATCGCGCTCGCCCGCTGCTCAGCTTGCGACGACGGAACACTGCGCTGGATACACGTCCAGGCATGGATTTCGTCCAACTGCGATCAGCCACGTACAAGCCGATCGGCACGTTTAGCCATAGTGTGAACCTGGGTCACGACGCTGGCCCCATCCGCTTCAGGCCTGCCTTTGGCGGTAGCGACAAGACTTCACAGCCACGCTCCACCGTCCCCTCCCCACCGGCTGTGACCCAAGTGGCACCGATCCTCTTTGACGGAATCTCGATATGTCCATGACTTCAGCCGATTACATCGCCAAGACCCTTGAGCTGGCTGGCATCAAGCATATTTATGGCGTCGTGGGTGACTCGCTCAATGGCTTGACCGACGCCTTGCGACGCCTCAAGACCATCGACTGGATTCATGTGCGCCACGAAGAGAGCGGCGCCTTTGCCGCGGGCGCCGAAGCCCATTTGACCGGCCAGCTGGCGGTATGCGCCGGCAGCTGCGGCCCGGGCAACCTGCACTTGATCAATGGCCTGTATGACTGCCACCGCAGTGGCGCGCCGGTGCTGGCGATTGCAGCGCATATTCCCAGCAGCGAGATAGGCACCGACTACTTCCAGGCGACGCATCCGGAGAACCTGTTCAAGGAATGCAGCCACTACGTCGAGCTGGTGTCCAATCCGGTCCATCTGCCCCGCGTGCTCGGTCGCGCCATGCGTGCGGCGGTGGCGCGCCGCGGCGTGGCTGTGGTCGTCATTCCCGGCGATATCGCGCTGAAGGATGCGGTGGCATCCGTGCCGCGCTGGGTCACGCCTGCCAGGCCGATCGTCCATCCTCCGCTGAAGGACCTCAGGCAGCTCGCCAATATCCTCAAGGATGCAACACGGGTGACGATGCTTTGCGGCGCCGGCTGCGCCGGTGCGCACGACCTGGTGCTGGAACTGGCTGGCAAACTCAAAGCGCCTATCGTCCATACGTTGCGAGGCAAGGAATTCATCGAGTACGACAATCCGTACGATGTAGGCATGACGGGGCTCGTCGGCTTCTCATCGGGCTATGCGGCGATGAAGGACTGCGACGTGCTGCTGCTGATTGGCACCGATTTCCCTTATCGCCAGTTCTATCCCGAACACGCCAAGATCGTGCAGATCGATATTCGCCCGGAAGCCCTTGGCAATCGTTGCGCGATCGATTTCGGCGTGATCGGCGACGTGCGCGAGACGCTGCAGAGCCTGTTGCCATCGGTTCCGGAGAACCTGGACAGCGGTCATCTCGATGCGGCCCTTGCGCATTACAAGAAGGCACGCGAAGGATTGGATCAGCTGGCCGAGCCCAAGGCGGGAAGCACCGTGATCCACCCGCAGCAGGTGACAAGCGTAGTCAGCGAGCTTGCCGCGGAGGACGCCATTTTTACCTGCGACGTGGGCACGCCGATCCTGTGGACGGCGCGCTATCTCAAGGTCAACGGCAAGCGCCGTATCGTCGGCTCGTTCAACCATGGCTCGATGGCCAATGCGATGCTGCAGGCGATCGGCGCCCAGGTGGCTTATCCGGATCGCCAGGTAATTTCCATGTCCGGCGATGGCGGTTTCGCCATGATGATGGGCGAATTCCTGTCGCTCACCCAGCTTGGCCTGCCGGTAAAGATTGTGCTGTTGAACAACGGCACGCTGGGCTTCGTGGAAATGGAAATGAAGGCCAACGGTTTCCTCGATACCGGTTGCGAGCTGGTCAATCCCAATTTTGCAGCGATGGCCAATGCGATCGGCGTGAAGGGCATCCGCGTCGAACATCCCAACGATTTGCGCGCGGCGCTGACCGAGGCGTTCGCGCACAACGGCCCCGTCCTGGTGGATGTGGTGAGTGCAAGGCAGGAACTGGCCATGCCGCCCAAGACGACGTTCGAAGAGGCGCACAAGTTCGGCATGTTCATGCTCAAGGCCGTGCTGGATGGACGCGGCAACCAGCTGGTCGATCTGGCCAAGGTGAATCTGATCCGCTGACCGCTCATCGCGGCGAGCCACAAAATCTCCCTGTTCTTGCGCGGGCTGCTGGTTTGCCCGCGCATTTTTTTGGGGAATGCTTGCGTAGGAAACGGGCCGGCTCCGGGGCTCTGCCGGCCAAGCCAAACGCGCGCTACGGTGTCACGCGAACATCACCGATGGCGAGGGCCAGGGCCACCCGGGCAATCTGAGCATCGGCATTGGCGCTCGCCAGCGTCGATTCCGATTGCGCCATGATCGCTTCGTCGTTGGCCAAGTCCGTATACGTGCCCACGCCATGCTGGTACGCATCGAGCGCCGCTTCGTACGCGATGCGGGCCGCATGCGCGAAGGTCTGCGCCTCGGTGTACGCCTCGAGGCTGGTCCGCAGATCGTTATACGCCTTGACCACTTCCTGGGCGACCTTGTCGCGCACCTGGTCCAGCTGATCCTGGGCTTCCTGGACCTGGGAATGGGCGATGGACAAATGCGCCGATCGCGAGCCGCCGTCGAACAGCGGCAACTCGAAATGGAGAAACACCGCGCCACCAGGCTTGTTCACCGAATAGTACGGACCACCGTCATTGCTCAACGATCCGATGTTCTGGAAATAGCTGCCGGAGAAGCTGATCGTGGGGTGATAGGCGGCATGCGCGCTCTGCACTTCGCCTTCGGCGGCCTTTACCCTTTCCTCCGCCACGTGCACATCGGGCCGGCCGGCGAGCGCTTGCTGCACGTAGTGGTCGATGGACTCGCCGGGCAGTACGGGCATGGCCAGGTCAGCGCTCTCGCCGATGGTGAACTGCGTATCGGCGGATAGACCGATGGAAGCAAGCAATGACGCATAAGCCGTGCGCACCGCGCCATTGGCCTTGACCTGATTGAGTTTCGACAAGGCCGTCTGGCGTTCGGCCTGGGCGGTAGCCACCACGGTGGCCCGACCGTTCCGGTGCTGCGCGTCGGTCGCATCTTGTATCGTTTGCGCCGCGGTCACCGCCTGGTCGGCGGCCCGCAGGTCCTCTCGACTGGACTGATATTGGAAATAGGCGCGCGTCACGCTGAAAACCAGTCGTTGCTGCGCCCCGTTGTACGCGCCCTCGGCCGCCGCCTGGTTGGCCCGCGCGGTGGCCTCCTGGCCGGCACGGCGGCCGAAATCGAACAGCAACCATTTCATTCCCAGCGACGGCACGAACTCGCGTGTATCGGAAACAAAGTATCCGCGCGCGATCAAGTTGGTCGGGATCGGCAGCGGCGTGCGCTGGAAACCGCCGAGGGCTTCCAGCGATACCTGAGGTCGATAACTGCTATGCACCAGGTCGACGGCCAGCTCTGCCTGCCTGGTTTTCTCCCAGGCCTCGCGCGTTTCCGGGTTGAGGCATTGCGCGATATCGAGCAAGCGCGCCAGGTCATAGCTGCCATGGAGCTTGGACGAGTCTTCAAGGCATTGATGCTCGAGCGACACGGCTTCGTCACTCCATGCCTCGGATGCCGCAAGGCATAGCGCGATGGCGATCGCGATGCGACACGCACGCTTAGTGACCCGGCGCGACATGGGCGATCTCCAGCTCAAGGCGATTCATGGCCTCCCGTTGCAACAGGGGCTCGGCAGCGCTGCCCGATAGAATGGCCTCACGTTCAAGCCATGGCGGCGGCGAACGCCCTTCCTTCGTTTGCGTGGCCGTTTCCGCAAGCCAGTCGGTGGCCCTACCGCGTTCAGTCGCCAGCCCACCATCCTCGACCACGGCGGCATCCAGGCTCTGCACCACGAAGACGGACGCAGCGAGGCGATCGAGCTGTTCCAGCGTCAGGCGGCCCGATGCTCCGTCCGATCGAGGAGACGCAAAGAGACCGTGCTCAAAGAACGCCAGGGAGCCGAGCGAGTGCGCGCGCACCAGCTCTTGGGTGACTGCCAACCGCAAGGGCCGATTCCCTTCCGTCGCCTGAGGCAACAAGGTGGCCAGCAAGCCGAGCGCCTTGGCCATGGATGACCGGACCACCTGCACGGCGCTGACCGGCCACAGCGTGCTGAAGATCATCGACATAAGAATATTGCCAAGCACGATGCCGACCACGCGATCGCGCAGCACGGTCAGATCGGTGGCGGGACCATAGTCCTGGAGCACGCCAAGAAAGAATGCGAAAGCCATCTGCATGCCGGCATAGGCGAGACGCTCGGTGCTGGTCGCCACCCAGGCACACACGGCCGATACCACGGCAATCAGCAAGGCCAGGTCGCCGATATCCGTCATGTGAGGCAACAGGTAGACAATGCAAAACCCCGCCATCGTTCCGCCGATAATCGCGCCGGTCAGACGGAGGCTGAGCTTGTGCATGGTCTCCGCCATGCTGCCCAGTGCAACGAAGAAGCAGGTCGTGATGGCCGTGCGTATGCCCGGCCAATCGAGCATGGTGTAGGCGAAGTAAGCGAGGGTCACGGCCAGCGTCGTCTTGAGCGCAAACCGCGCGTAGCCGCGGTTGGTGAAGGCATCGGGTACGAACAAGCGCTTGGGTTTGGGAGGCGGAGCCACGGCGTCGGGACGTTCCCATGCGCTCTTCAGCAGCTCGTTCGCCGTACGTTCCAGTGCAACGACGACGGGGCGCGTCGCGCCGTCGAGTGCTGCGATCACTCGAGGGTCGATCCGGCATTCGCGCAGGCTGGGTTCCTCATGCGTCACCAAGGCCGCACGACAGACATCGATGGCCTGGGCCAGGGGCAAGCGCGCGGCCAGCGGCGTGTCCCTGGGCAACAGGCATAGCAACGTAAGCACGGTCACCAGTCCCTCGAACATCTCGAGGTCCACCGCCGTCTTCGCTTTCAATTGACGATCCCACATGGATGCATGTTCGTGCAGCGCCATCGTCTCGACAGCTTCCTGCCGCAGCTCCGTCGGATCGACATCGCTGCGTCCCTCGAGAATCGCGGCTGTCCCGCTGAGCAGGTTATCGGCACGCTGGCGCACCAGCAGCACGGGGCTTTCACCCCAGACCATATCGATCAGCACCGAAACCACCGCGGGTATGGCGACGACCAGCCAAAGCCACAACAGGAATCGCGTGAGGAATTCGGTGGATGGAAAATCGTCGATCAAGGTCTGCGAAAGCACCAGCACAAAACCGGCGAGGAAGGCGATCGGTCCCAGCGTGCTGGTGCGCGCGAAGAACATCGCCATGAAGGTACTGAGTGCCAGCAGCGGCAATCGCAACGCCGGTTCGCTGGCGTCCAGCAGGTAGAACAGGAAGGACAGCACCAGGGCCACGGTGGCCGCGGCCACGCCGGCAAAGGCGGTCATCAACGTGGCCACTTCTTCTTCGCGGCTGGCCATGAACACGATGTAGGCCATATAGGCCGGAATCGGAATCTGGAAGACCATGCCGAGCACGACAGTCAAGGTGCTGCCTGCCGTGATCCGCCAGACGGCGCGCATCCGCCCCGGGCGCGGCGCCAACTCGGCGCGAAGGAAAGCGAGCAACGGAAAACGCTCGGGCTGGCCGCTAATCGTGGTGATCATGTTGCACCTTCACCGAGGCCGTCGCGCCGATGCGCATGAGCTGCTCCGGCGGATCGTCCAGGCGCACCCACACCGGAAAGCGCTGCGCGACCACCACCCAGTTGAGCGAACGCTCCACCACCGGCAGCCCCGGCCCGGCCTTGTCTTCCGGTTGCACGCCCGCGCCCAGGCTTTCCACATGGCCATGGACCGGCACGTTTTCCCTGCCCATCAGCCAGGCCGTGGCCTTGTCGCCGATATGGATATGCTCCAGATCGGTTTCGCGAAAATCCGCAACCGCGTACCACTCGTGCAACTTGATCAGCGTGAACAACGAGCTGCCGGCCACGGCGAAGGCACCCTCCGCCAACTGCATGCCGACCACGCGACCATCGAACGGCGCGCGTATGGTCGTTTCGCGCAGATCGCGAGCAGCCAGTGCTTCGGCGGCCTCGGCGCCGGCAAGTTGTTCGACCAGGCTGGCGGTGTCACCAACGGCTTCTTGCGCCTGGGTCGCCTGCAACGTGCTGGTGGAGAGCGCCGTCGCCGCCGTTCGTTCGTTCGTGCGCGCCTCGTCGATCTGCTGCTGCGTCACATAGCCCTTGCCGACCATCGGCTCCAGGCGCTCGCGCGTCGAGCGCGCCAGCGCGTACTGTTCCTTTGCCCTTTGAATCTGCGTGGATGCCGCCTTGGCGCCCGATGTCTGCGCGTTCACCTGACGCCCGGTGAGATCGATGTCCGCCTTCAACGCGGCTACCTTGGCCCGAGCCTGCTGCAGCCTGAGCTGGAACGGCTCCGGGTCGATTTCCGCAAGCACGTCGCCTCGCCTTACCAGCTGATTGTTGACGACGTGGATCGCCACGAGGCGCCCACTCACCTCGGGCGCGATGCCTGCCGTATAGGCGAATAGATGGGCGTCATGCGTGCGGGGACGCTGGTCCACCACGACGATGACCACGGCCAGCAACACCAGCGCCACGGCCAGCGCGATCAGGGTGATGCCTCGGCCAAGCCAGGAGGGATAGGTCTTTGTCGTCGTCACGGCATCCACTCAGGCAAGCCAGATCAGCCACACCGCAAAGGTGAAGGCGGCGAACATGCCCAGATAGGCGATCAGCGGCGCGGGCAGCGTGGCGTCAATGCCCGCTTTCACAAAAAGGCTGCGCACGACCACCGTGATGATCAAGGCGATCAGGGCGCAGACCATCCACGAGGGGAAATAGGAGCCCAGGATGTTGCGCGATGGCGCACTGCTGCAGCCCTGCAGCAAAGCTCCGGTCAACACCACGAAGGCAAGCGGAAGACCGCGATGTCTGCTCACCGCTTGCGGTCGGTCCGCCATGGATAGTGTTCGTTCCATTCATCCACCTTGGACGTCATGCATGCCGTGAGGAAATCGGAGGGGTTCTTCGCCCTTCCATGGGTCGACGCAAGCCATCGGGTTCGGCTACGCCAAAAGAACGCCAGAATGGGATGCTGATCCGACACCACGACCCAAGCGTAGAAGCGATGTCACGACACGGCTTGAAAGTTTCTGTTCGCGCATGTCGATAAGTGCGGAAAACACGTGTTCCACGCAACGGAAACACCAACTTGATTTACACTTTCGAGCGTTGAAAACCGTGGTAGCGCAGCGCATAGTCATGCCAACCAGGAATCTCCCGGGCGTCCCGTTACATCCAGCCGTGCAACGCTTGCATCGAAGGATTGGCTCGTTGAACGAAGAGAAGGCTCGGTACGGCATCCTGATCACCGACGACCATCCGGTCATGCGTGATGGCTTGCGCATGGTCATCGAGGAAGAGCCCGACCTTGAAGTGGTCGGCGAGGCATCGGATGGCAAGGAAGCGATCCAGCTGTTCCGCAAGTTTCTTCCCGACCTGCTGTTGATCGACTTGCAGATGCCCGAGGTCGACGGCCTGCAGGCCATCACCACGATCCGCGGCGAGTTTCCCGATGCCACCATCATCGTGTTGACCACCTACCCCGGCGATGCGCGCGTGGTTCGCGCGTTCACCCTGGGCGCGACCTCCTACATTCTTAAAACGGCTCGCCGCGACGAGATCATCAAGGCGATACGCGGCGCGCTTGCCGGACGTCACACCGTGGCGCCCGAAGTCGCCCAGGAGATCGCCACCCATACCGGCCGGGAACGACTGACGGAACGCGAGATCGGCGTGCTGCGCCTGGTCGCCGAAGGCCACAGCAACAAGCAGATCGCCGAGGTGCTGTTTATTTCGGAGGACACCGTCAAGGCGCGCATGAAAAGCATCATGGGCAAGCTGGAGGCTGAAGACCGCACCCATGCCGTCATGATTGCCATCCGGCGCGGCTTCATGGATGCCCCCAAATAAAGGCATCCATGCTTGCGGGCAGATGCTCAGACCGTCGCCCTGCCATGACTGGCCAATGATTTGCGCCACGCGCGAGGCGTCACGCCCATCTTCTGGGTGAACACGCGGCTCAGGTGGCTTTGATCGGAGAACCCCACGTTGCAGGCGATATCCGCCAGCGATGCGTCGGGATTCGCCATCAGGTCAAGGGCCAGCTCGAGGCGACGCGACAACAGCCATTGATGCGGCGAGACGCCGGTGCCCTTCTTGAAGCCACGGATAAGAGCGCCCACGGAAATACCGCAAGCCTCGGCCAATTCGCTGACGGCCACGCCTTCAAAAACCTTGTCGCGCATCATCTGCATCACCAGCCGTTGCTGCCACGGCGCCAACGCACCGCGGGTGATCACCGGCCGTTTGGCCGTGCCACCGTATTCGGCCGCCAGATAGGCGCACAGGCCGTGCAGCAGGTGCTCCACCAGCTTCTGGTGTGCGCCGCCCGGGCTCGCGAAGATGGGCAGCAGGGTCTGGCCGATACTCGAAATGATCGAGTCATGGAAACATTGCCAGGGCTGCGTGGACAACTCCCCTGCATCGCCGGTGTCGCGGCACGCTCCGAGCTCTCGCAGCGCCTCTTGCGGCACATAGAAATACAGCGAGTGCAACGGATCGCCGATGTAGGCCACCGGATCGCACCTCAGATCGAGCACATAAACGGTGCCGGCGGAATACGGCGTCGAACATACCGATCGTCCGTCGTACCAAAGCTCGTGCGTTTTCTGTTCAAGGAAATTGAGGCAGACCAGATAGGCATGCTCCATCCCCATCGGACTGGTGATGCCATAGCCTGCGCGGTCGATCCGCAGCTCGGTGACGGCGAGCCGGGTGCCCTGCTGCGTCTGCGCGCGCAGCACGCGAGGATTGCTGATCTGGAAGGAGCGACCGAGTCGCTCGCCAAAGGCACCTTGATACATGGATATCTCCGGGCCAACGTCTTCGTAGAAGCTTGCTGGCTCAGCTAGCCCCTGAGCTCAGCAAGTTACCGATGACGGGCCAGGCCCGATGCCTCCCTCCGGGTACCTGTGGTCACCCGAAGGCCTGAACAAAATGACTCGAAAGTGTCGAAAAGAAGCCCGGCCCCCACGAGGGCCAGGCTGAAGTTATCGACTTCGCAGGATTTTGCCGCCGACCGTCGAGCAGCCTTGATCAGGCGCACGGTCTGGCAAACGGCCGCCTCAGCTTGAAGTGCTGGTGGCTGGTTTGGCGCCCGGGCCGGTTTCATGCAAGAAGAACGAGACGACAATCCCGATCGCAATCACCACCACCCAGAACTCACTGGAGTGGAAGAAGTGAACGCGGGGATCCACCACCGACGAGCCCACCGTGTTGCCCAGTTTCCGCGCGAACACGGGACCAACGAGCGCGGTCACACTGAACGTGATGAAGTTGATCGCACCCGTCGCACTGCCTTTCACGCGATCAGGATTGGCTTCCTTGATGATGGTGTAAGGGATCATGGCCGATCCGGAGGCGACGCCAAACAACAGCAAGGTCGCCCAATTGGGAATCAGATCGGGAAGCCAGGTCAGTTGTATCGCGCAGATCAACATCAGCACTGCGCCAGCGATAAGCGCCACCTTCCGTCGACCCAGCGCATCGGCAAGCCAGCCGAACAGCGGGCAACCGAAAACCCAGCCCAGCGGAACCATCGAGATGGCGAGCACGGCGTCGTGATAGCTGAACTGCCGGTCCAGCTGAAAGAAGCGCACGCCCCACACCATGTCGCCGATGGTGGTGGGAACAAACAGCAGGCCGGCAACGATGCCGCACAGATACGACTGCGGGTTGCTCAGCACCACCTTGTACGGCGCCAGGAATCCACCCGGCTCGTTCGCTTGCCCTGCCCGGCTCTCGCTGGGCGTCATGGCCAGCAGCGCGACGCCCACCAGCAAGACAATCGCCCCCATCGCATTCCAGAATTGCGGAACGCTCACCATCCCATGAATCAGCGGACCCACGGCTAGCTGCCCCATGGAACCACCGAGCATGCCCAGGCATTGGGTGAAGCCAATCACCGTGGCCAGGCGCGTCGCCGAAAAACCCCGCGACGCCAGGTAGACGGCGCCAGTAAATGCAAATGCCGAACCCGCGCCTTGCAGCAATCGGCCAGCGGTGCCGGTATTGGCATGAGGCAGGGCAAACAGAAGACATCCGAGCGCCAGGATCAGCATGCCCGCGGGCACCACATAGCGCGCGCCCAGGCGATCCAGCAGTACGCCTGCCACCAGGCTGGTCACGGAATAGGTGTAGTAGTAAGTGCCAAGGATGCTGCTGACGCCCAGCGCATCGACACCGAAGGCCCGCATCAGCTCGGGCAGCATCACGGCGGGCGACGATCGCGAGGCATACTCGAGAAAGTAGAAGATCGCCGCCAGACACCATGCGACGACGAAAGCCGTGTGTTGCCTGGAGGGAGACACGGAGACGGAAGGCTGGGTCTTCATCACATCGACGCCTCGTTGGCCAAAAGGCAGCTGCGCACACCCCGAAGCGAAAAGGCACACGCCACCGCGTTCAAGGCGGCATGTCTTCCAGCTTCATGTCGTCCCGAGCGTAAGGATCGCCCCCGGACACTGATTGGAGGATTGTGTGCGGGGTTGGCAATTCCTGATCCGCCTATGCTGGCGACGCCCTGCACCACTCAGGCGTCTGTCGTGGGTCGGCCACCGGGCGGAAAATAGTGCTCGATGAACATGCGCGGAAGAATAAGCCCGATGGTCATGAAGAGTATGACCAGAAAGGCGGTTGTTCCGTTGGCGACCACGCTGGTGATCAGCTCGATCGACGCTGCCTGCGAAGTACCGCCGACCAGACGAAGCAACGCACTGGCCGATTCGAACAGATAGTACCCAGGCATCATGGAGACGACTGCCGAGAACGCGATCGCCGCAAACGGCAAACGCAGGCGATCCACCACGGGCGTGATGATGGCGCCAACCAGCAGGCAGGCAACTAGCGCCGCCGTGGTCACGTGACAGCCCGCCAACGCAATAAGCACCCAGCGCAACGCGTGCGCAAGCATTCCGATGGCGATGGGAAATGACAGGAGACGCCAGGGCATCGAGAAGAACGTGCCAAAACTCGCCACGGCGAAACCCGCGGCGATCACATCGGCTAGGAACGGCACCGCCGCCGGCGTATCGGCCGGCAATGCCGTGATGCCGCCTGCGCCGAGTCCCGCAAGCAAGCCCACGCAGGTCAACAGGATCAACACACCCGCATAGGCGAGCCGTGATATCCCCAGCGAAATGCGGGTGCGTGCCAGGTCGATCGCGCCGTTGAGGATATGCGGACCGGGAATCAACACCATGCACGGGCAGAAGGCCACCAGCGTCGGCGACGTCGACAGATGCATGCGAATGACGATGGCTCCAAGCAGGCCCGCCATCGCTGAAGCACATAGCGGCTGCGCCAGCGGACTGGTCCGCAGGCGGGCCAACCCGCGGCGCGCCAGCGCACCCGCGCCGGCACTCAGTGCGATAAGCCACAAGCTTTGGGCACTCAGCGCGCCGAAGATTACGCCCAGCGCTGCAGCGCCCAGGGCGGAAAACAGAACAAAGCGCAGCGTGGAGACCGCGCCTGTACGTCCGGCCTCAACCAGCAAGGAATACGCGGTTTCTCTAGGCAGGGACTGCTTGCACACCCGATCCACCGCGTGGGATACGGCGAGCACTTTCCCCATGTCCACGCTCAGAGGGGCGCTCGAGGACACCTCGGAGAGCAGCGTGCCCTCGATCTCAACGGTCAATTCGCCCCATTGCGGCAGCACCCTCACGTCCAAACCGAAGGATCGCCCAAGCTGCTCCGTGGCAACCACGGTCCGTTCGGTCGTCTGCCCGTTTGCAAAGAGCAGACCGGCGGCAAGCGCGACCGTATCCAGCGATAGATCGCGCTCTTTTCGAACCGCGGCCGAGGGTGGGCACTTGCCGGCATCTGTCATGGCCCTGGTCCCTGCTTTCGACGACAAAGCCTTGCCTGATGCAGGTTGCATCTATCGGTGGAATGTCCTGCGCCAGGATAGGCAGCGCGCGCTTCTGCGGATTGGAGATCTTTGAGTCGAGCTGGAGATTATTGATGTTTTCTGCACGGCTCTGCTTCGAAAGTGTGACTCTGACGGTCGCCATGAAACACCGTGATACGCTCGGGCATGGCAACGATTTTGTACCTGCCGCGTCAAACCCATTCAATCCGGCGTGATCGATTAAGCGTAATGTTCGCCTGTTGGAATAGCCCATGCATTGACGCCGGAACCTGGGTGCAACGAGTGGCCGCCATCGGCCGCCTCTGCCATACGAGTCTCAGTCATATGAACGAAATGCCCGCATTCGCCTCGGGCGCTCCGATCGAGACCCATCTGTCCGGCTTCGACTTGATCAACACCTCGATGCTGAACAAGGGAACGGCTTTTACCAACGAAGAGCGCGATCGCTTTCGCCTCCACGGCCTGCTCCCTCCCCATATCGGCACGCTCGATGTACAGGTGGCACGCCGCTTGAAAGTCCTGCGTGCGTTCAACACCGATTTCGAGCGTTATGCGTTTCTGCGCGACTTGCAGGACATCAACGAAACCCTTTTTTATGCGTTGCTGGTGGGCAATCTCGCCGAGCTGCTGCCCTTGGTTTATACGCCCACGGTGGGCGAAGGCTGCCAGCGCTTCAGCGAGATATGGCGCAAACCCAGGGGCTTGTTCCTGAGCTATCCGAACAAGCACCGCATCCGCGAGATTCTGGCTGACCCGCGCTTGGATAAGGTTCGCGTGATCGTGGTGAGCGACGGCGAGCGCATCCTGGGGCTGGGTGATCAAGGCGCCGGAGGCATGGGCATTCCGATCGGCAAACTGTCGCTCTACACCGGTTGCGCCGGCATTCACCCGGAATTGACGCTGCCCATCCTGCTCGACGTCGGCACCAACAATCAGGAGCGTCTTGCCGATCCGCTCTATGTTGGCTGGCAGCATGAGCGTGTCACCGGCCAGGACTACGACGACTTCGTCGAAGCCTTCGTCAGCGCCGTGATCGAACGCTGGCCGAATGTTCTTCTGCAATGGGAAGACTTCGCGGGATCCAATGCCAGCCGCCTGCTGGAACGCTATCGCGACCGGCTGTGCACGTTCAACGACGACATCCAGGGCACGGCCGCGGTGGCTACGGCCAGCCTGTTGGCGGCGATCAATGTGACGGGTGTGCAGCTGACCGACCAGCGCATCGCGATCGTTGGCGCCGGTTCGGCGGGCTGCGGCATTGCTTCACTCCTACTGCAAGCGATGGTCGATGCCGGTGCCAGCGAAGCAGATGCGCGTCAGCGCTTCTTCCTGGTCGACCGCAATGGACTGCTGGTGGAGGGCATGGCGAATATCACGCCCGCGCAGGCTCCCTTCGTGCAGAATCGCTCGGCGGTGGCGTCCTGGACGCAGGAAAGCGCGAGCGAAATATCCCTGCTCGATGTCATGCGCAACGCCAGGCCAACGGTCCTGGTCGGCGTATCGGGGCAACGCGGCGCGTTCACCGAGACTGTCGTTCGCACCATGGCGGAACATGCCGAGCGTCCGGTCATCTTCCCACTGTCCAATCCCACGTCTCGTTCCGAGGCGACGCCGGAGCATTTGCTGGCCTGGACCAATGGCCGCGCCCTGATGGGTACCGGCAGTCCGTTTGATCCGGTGGCGTGGGACGGGAAGATGGTTCCAGTCAACCAGACCAATAACTCCTACATCTTTCCCGGCGTGGGACTGGGCGTGCTCGCAGCAGGCGCACGACGGGTCACGGATGCGATGTTCATGGTCGCCGGCAAAGCCGTCGCAGCGATGTCGCCCACCGTCAACGACAAGAATGGTCGGCTTCTGCCCCCGGTCGCTCAGCTGCGTGACGTGTCCATCGCCGTGGCCAAGGTGGTCGCCCGGCAGGCCCAGCTCGATGGCGTCGCCGATGACTGTGACGAGGCGACACTATCCGCACGCATCAGCGCCCTTTTCTGGGAACCGCACTATCGGCCTTATCAGACTGCAAACGAGGCGTGATCGATGGGCGCGTAGCCTCGCGACAGCTGGTATCGCTCGCCAGTTTCACGGTGCCGCTTGCTTACTCTGCTGAACATCCGTACCAGAGACCCTGGTGAGCGTGTCGACACTCCAATCGCCACCAACGGCCTTGATCAAGCGGACATCGGACTCCAGCTGGCGCCGGGACAACTCGACGTAGGCACGTCGCTGCGCAAGGCTCACACTTTGCGTGGTGACCACTTCCAGGTAGTCGGTGGCCCCCGCCTTGTAGCGCGTGAGGGCCAGCTGTTCGGCTCGGCCGGAAGCATCCACTGCGAGTTGCTGCGTGCCCGCCTCTTCGTTCAATACATGCACGGACGCCAGGTTGTCTTCTACGTCCTGGAATGCCGAGAGCACCGTCTGTCGATAGTCGGCTGCGGCACCGTCTTCCTGGGCCTCGGCCTGGTGCAGCGCCTGCTTGCGGCGGCCGCCATCGAACAAGGTGCCGACCAGCGCTGGGCCAATCGCCCAGAAGCGGCTGGGCAGCGTCGCCAGCTGGGTGAATCGCGAAGCCTCGACACCGCCCGACGCCGACAGCAGCAAGTCGGGAAAGAACGCTGAGGTTGCTTCGCCGACATCGGCATTGGCGGCAGCCACCCTACGCTCGGCTGCGGCAATGTCAGGGCGTCGCTGCAGCAAGGTCGAAGGCAGACCCGGTGGAACCACCGGCATGGCGATCGCGCTGGTGGATGCGGCAATGGACAACTCCGCCGGTGCCACGCCGACCAACGTGGCGATGGCATGTTCAAAACGCGCGCGACTCTCGCCCAGGTCCACCAGTTGCGCACTGGCGACCTGCAACTGGGTCTCTGCTTCGGCAAGATCCGAATCCGATGCAATGCCGCCAGTGAAACGTACCTGCACGAGATCGCGCGCCTGCGTAAAGTCGGCAACGGTCTGCTGCAGCAAGGCCGTCTCCGCATCCACGCTGCGCAGGTCCACATAATCGATGGCCAGTTCCGCATGCATGGCCAGTCGAACGGAGGCGAGATCCGCCTCGTCGGCCTGGTAGCGCGCCTTGGCAGCGTCGACCTGGTGACCGATGCGATCGAACAGATCCGGCTCCCATGAGACATCCAGTCCGGCCTGGTAATCCGACACGGTTTTGCCGGCCAATGAACGCCCGACGACGTTCTGCGAGGTGTGGTTGCGGTCGGCGGCGACACCGGCCGTGATGGTCGGGTAGTACGCGGCACGTGCTTCCTTTTCCTGCGCCTTCGCGGCCTGCAGATTGGCGATGCTCTTGGCGATGGACTGATTGCCTGCATCGACACGCGCTTCGAGCTGGTCGAGTGTCTGGTCATGGAACAAGGTCCACCAGTCGCCGCGGCGCACCGTGTCGTTCGGCTGCGCGGCAACCCAGCCTGGTGCGGCACGCTGTGCCTCGGTTGCAACAGGCGCCGCCTCCTTGAAGTGATCCGGCACGCTGATCGGCGGCCGCACATAGGCCGGCCCCGGCGTGCAGCCCACCGACAAGCCCAGGCCGACAGCAACAGCCAGCGTGCTGGCGACGCGCGAAATAGTTGGGTTACGCATGGCTATGCCTCCGTCGCTCAGGTTGCATCTGCGGGGTGCGTGTTGATGCTCACCGGTTGCCCGTTGCTGACGGCATCGCCCGGGTTGACGATCACACGCTCGTTGCCACTCAGGCCCGTGAGAATCTCAACGCGCGTGCCGAAATCCCGGCCCAGGGTGACCGTCATCAAGCGCACTTGCCCCTTGCCGTCGACCGTCGCCACCTGCACGCCCGATGGACGAAACAGCAACGTATTGGCCGGCAACGACAGCATGGCCTTGGGTGCTGCAAGGGCGAGACTTACCTGCGCATAGGCGCCCGGGGGAACGGCGCCATCGGCATTATCCATATCCACTTCCACGCGCAGCGTGCGGCTGGATGGATCGATCGCGCCAGCCGTGCGTGCCACGCTTCCCACAAAGGTCCGGCCCGGATACTGCGGCAAGGTCAGCGTCGCACGGGCACCGATGGCCACATCGGCGGCATCGTCCTGCGGCACGTTGACGAAGATGCGCAGCTTGTCCGTTTCGGCCACTTTGAACAGCGCTGCCGGCGTGCCGCCGTTGCCGGCATCGATCAAGGCGCCGACATCGATATTGCGCACGGTGACGACGCCATCGAAGGGAGCGTAGACCTTCTCGAACGATTGCAGCTGCTGAAGTCGGTCCACGTTCGCTTGTGCGGCTGCGAACATGGCTTGCTTCGCCTTCATCGTGCTCACGTTCTCCTGGCTGGATTGCTCGGATACCGCATTGCTCTTGAGCATGCTCTCCCAGCGCGAGGCGGTGACCTTGGCGATCTGATAGTTGGCTGAGGCGGTCGCCGCGTCTGCACGAGCCTGCGCGAGCTGCGCATCAACTTCCGGCGATTGGATTTCGGCGAGCAGCTGTCCGCTGTGAACATGCGTGCCGATATCGGTCAGCCACCGACCCAGGTAGCCGCTGGTGCGCGCATAGATGCTGGCCTCCTGGAACGCTTCCACGTCGCCGGGCAAGATGAGCGACTGCTGGAGCGGTGCATGGTCCGGTGCAACGACGGCCACCGTAGGCGTGCTGAGCGCCGCTGTCTGGCGCACCACCGCCGCGTGTGCAGACAGCCTCGGCAATCCACCGGCGGCCAGCGCCAGGAAGATGGCGGCCACCGGCAGAATGATGGGAAGACGCGAGCGTGACGATGTCGAAACTGGAATAAGCGCGTTCATGGTGACTCTCCCATCAGGGCGTCGGAAGCGGGGAAGGAAGTGCGGGCAAGACCTGTTGGCGGCGGCCGAGCCACGCGTGCACGGCGGCGAACACCACCGGGACGAAGACCAGCGTGGCCACGGTGCCGAACATCAGGCCGCCGATGACCGCGCGGCCCAGGGGCGCGTTCTGCTCGCCGCCATCGCCCAGGCCCAGCGCCATCGGCAGCATGCCGATGAGCATGGCCAGTGCCGTCATCAGCACCGGACGGAAACGGGTGCTGCCGGCATCAAAGGCGGCTTGCAGTGCCGTCGCGCCTTGCTGGAGCCGATCGCGCGCAAAGCTGACCACCAGGATGCTGTTAGCCGTGGCGATGCCAATACACATGATGGCACCGGTGAGTGCGGGCACGCTGATCGTGGTGCGGGTAACGAACAGCATCCAGGCCATGCCGGCGAGCGCGCCCGGCAGTCCGCTGATGATGATCAGCGGATCGGTCCACGACTGGAAGTTCACCACCATCAGCGCGTACACCAGCAGTACCGCGAAGGCGAGCCCGAGCATCAGGCCCTTGAACGAGGACTGCATGGTCTGCACTTCGCCGCGCACCGCGATGCTGGAGCCCGCCGGCAGATGCGCCTTTGCCGTCGCGACAAGACGATCGATATCGCCCGCCACCGCACCCAGGTCGCGTCCCTGCACGCCAGCGAAGATATCGATCACGGGCTGCACGTTGTAGTGCGACACCACGGCGTCCTGCGACGTGCGGCTGAGCGTGCTCAGGGAGCCCAGGATCGGCGGCGCCACTTGCTTGACGCTGCCTGCGGTCAACGGAATATTGCCCAGCGCCTGCAGCGAATCGATGGTGTACTGCGGCGCCTCCGTGGTCAGCGGATAGCTCACCCCGTTTTTCGGGTTCAACCAGAAGTTGGGCGTGGTCTGCGCACTGCCGGAGAGCGCAATCAGCAGGTTCTGGGCAATCGTGCGCTGCTGGAACCCTGCCTGGATCGCCTTGACGCGATCCACATCGACATTGATGGATGGCGCATCGTTAGGCTGCTGGATGCGCGGATCCACCAGGCCGTCCACGTGGCGAAGCTGGGCCAGCAGTTCCTCAGCGACCTTGCGGTTGCCTTCCTTGTCGTTGCCCACCACCTGCACGTCGATCGGCGACGGCAGGCCAAAGTCCAGCGTCTGGCTGATGATGTCCGCCGGCAGGAACGAGAACGTCACACCGGGGAAATCGTGATTGAGATGATCGCGCAGCGCGCTGACGTACTCCTCCGTGGGCCGGTGGTCGGGCTTGAGGGAGATCAGCACGTCCGCATCCGCGGAGCCCACGGGCAACGAGGAGTCATAGGTCATGTTGATGCCGCTGACCGGCAGCCCGATGTTGTCGAGCACGCTGCCCAGCTCGCGCGGCGGGATGACCACGCGGATGCGCTGCTCCACCAGATCGACAAGCCGTGCGGTCTGCTCGATGCGCGTACCGGTGTGAGCGCGCAGATGGAGGCGGATTTCGCCCGTATCCGAGGTCGGGAAGAAATCACGGCCGAGGAAGGGCACCAGCAGCAGCGAACCGCCGCACACCAGGGCGAATATCACCGCCAGCCTGCGTGGGTGGGCAAGCAGTGTCTGCAAGGCGCCCTGATACCGCCCGTGAAAGCGCTCGAAGCCACGCTCGAAGCGCTGCTGGAACCGACGCAGCGCGCCGGCGCGCCCCTGCCCTTCACCATCGGCCACGCGATCGTTGCGCAGCATGTACATGGCCAGCGTAGGGATCAAAGCGCGCGAGAAGAAATACGACGCCAGCATCGCGAACACCACCGCTTCGGCCAKCGGCACGAACAGATAGCGCGCCACACCGGACAGCAGGAACATCGGCAGGAACACGATGCAGATCGACAAGGTCGATACCAGCGTCGGCGAGGCGATCTGCGCCGAGGCATCGATGATCGCGTCATGCAGCGACTTGCCCATGTCCCGGTGGTGGCTGATGGCCTCGATGGCCACCGTGGCATCGTCGACCAGGATGCCCACCGCCAGCGCCAGGCCACCCAGGGTCATGATGTTGATGGTCTGCCCGAGCACGGAAAGCGCAATGAGCGAGGTCATCACCGACAACGGAATGGTGATGGCGATAATGAGCGTGGACCGCCAGCTGCCAAGAAACAGCAGGATCATCATGGCCGTCAGACCAGCGGCGATGAGGCCCTCGCGAACCACGCCCGCCACGGCCGAACTCACGAAGACCGACTGATCGGACACCGGCTTGATGTCGAGCGCCTTGGGAAGACCCGCGGCAATCTTCGGCAGCATGCCCTTGACGGAGGCAATGATGTCCAGCGTCGATGCGTCGCCTGATTTCTCCACCTGCAGCAAGGCAGAGCGCGTACCGTCCACGCGCACGATATTGGTCTGCGGCGCAAAGCCGTCGCGCACCGTCGCCACGTCGCGCAGATAGGTCACGCCACCGTCCGTCGCCCTCACCGGCAGCATGTTCAATGCATCGACCGAGGCCGGGCTGCCGTTGAGGTTCACGTTGTATTCGAGCTCGCCGATCTTGGCGGTGCCGCCGGGCAGGATCAGGTTTTGCGCGTTCACCGCGTTGACCACGTCCAGCGGCGACAGGCTGTGCGCCTGCAAGGCCTTGGGATCGATGTCGACCATGATCTGCCGCACCTTGCCGCCGAACGGCAGCGGAATGGCGGCGCCCTGCACCGTCGCCAGCTGGGTACGAATGAAGTTGTTGCCCAGGTCATACAGCTGCTGCTCTGGCAGCGTATGACTGGACAGCGCAAGCTGGAGGATTGGCACGGTGGAAGCGTTGTACGAGATCACCAGGGGCGGCAACGTGCCAGGCGGGAGCACGCGAAGAATCGACTGCGCATTGGCCGACGCCTCGGCGATCGCGCGATTGATGTCCGCGCCTTCGTGGAAGTACACCTTGATCACCGCGGTGCCGTTGACCGTCTGCGACTCCACGTGCTCGATGTTGTCCACATCGGAGGTCAGGGCGCGCTCATAGGGCGTGGTGATGCGGTTGGTCATGTCATCGGCGGAAAAGCCGTTGAACGACCACACGATGCTCAACACCGGAATATTGATGTTGGGAAAAATATCGGTGGGCGTGCGCAACACCATCAGCGGGCCGATGATGGCCAACAGCAGGGCCAGCACGATGAAGGTGTAGGGTCGCCGCAGCGCCAGTTGGACGATCCACATAGCAGGCTCCGTCTTGGACAGGTCAGGTCAGGCTGAAGGCTAGATTCAGGGCGCTTGCATGCCCCTGACCGCTTCCTGACAAATCTGTAATCACGCCTTCCGGACGCCCCGCGTATGATCGGCCCAGGCACCCCGCGAGAGTCCCCATGCGCCTGCTGGTTATCGAGGATGAAAAGAAAGCCGGCGAGTACCTGAAGAAGGGACTCGAGGAATCCGGCTTTACCGTGGACGTGGTGGCCAACGGCATCGATGGCCTGCACCATGCGCTCGAAGAGGACTACGACCTGGTCGTTCTCGACGTCATGCTTCCGGGCATGGACGGATGGGAGGTGTTGCGCCGCCTGCGCACCAAGAAGGACACCCCGGTCCTGCTGCTGACCGCGATCGACGAACTCGAAGAGCGCGTGCGCGGGCTCGAGCTTGGCGGCGACGATTATCTGGTCAAGCCTTTTGCCTTCGTGGAGCTGCTGGCGCGCATCCGCACCCTGCTCCGGCGGGGACCGCCGCGCGATATTGAACACGTCCATATCGGCGATCTGGAAATCGACGCCGTACGGCGCCGGGTTCGGCGGCGTGGCCAGCGCATCGATCTGACGCCCAAGGAGTTCTCGCTGCTGCAGCTATTGGCAAGACGGCGCGGCGAAGTGCTGAGCCGCACRCAGATCGCYTCCTATGTGTGGGASATGAATTTCGACAGCGACACCAACGTGGTCGAGGTCGCCATACGTCGATTGCGCGTCAAGATCGACGACGGTCACGACACCAAGCTCATCCACACCGTGCGCGGCATGGGTTATGTGCTCGATGACGAACGCGGGGACGACTGATGCGTCGCCTCTCCCTCGCCACGCGGCTTACCGTCACCTTCACGGTGATTACGGCGGTGTGTTTCATCCTGGTCGGATGGCTGCTCTACCGGGCGGCCGAGCAGCGCATCCTGGAGCAGGACGAGACCAACATTGTGCTTTCAGCCCGCCACCTTCGACGGCTAGTCGCCGAGCTGGACTCCATCGCAGATCTGAAGATCCATCAGGATCGCATGGTCGTCAGCGTGCTCGGCGACAACAGCAACGCGTTGCGCATGGTCGATGACGCGGGACGAATCATCGTTGACCACAATCCCATGGGCTTTCCGCTGGACGCCAACGGTGCCGTGCCCACCGGTCAGCGCATCGTCCCCACCATGTTGCACACTTGGTATGGCGATCAGAGCTTGCCCATCCGCGGTGTGGCCGTGGTAGGGCAAATGCGGGACGGTGCGCAGGTAACCATCATGGTGGCGCGCTCGCTCGCCGATCGCGCAGTGCTGCTGCGACGCTATCGGCGAGATATGGCGCTACGCCTGCTGGCGGGAATGATCGCAGCCACCGTGCTCAGCTATCTCCTGGTGCGTCGGGCACTCCGGCCCTTGCGATCCATGGCCGCCGAAGCCGCCACCATCCATGCGCAAAACCTCCATACACGACTGTCGGCCGGCAATGCGCCCACCGAATTGCACGCCCTCTCCCATGCCTTGAACGAGATGCTCGATCGCCTCGAAGGCGGATTCGCGCGGGTCTGGCAGTTCACCGTCGACCTCGCCCACGACCTGCGCACTCCGCTCGGCAATCTGCGCGGCACCAATGAAGTGGCGTTGGCGCGCACACGCACGCCGGCAGAATACCAGGCCTTGCTCGGCTCCAATATCGAGGAATGCGACCGCGTCAGTCGTACCATCGAGAGCGTGTTGTTTCTGGCCCGCGCGGACAATCCCCAGTTTGCGCTGCAGCGTTCGACCCTGGATGTGCGCGAGGAACTGCAGCGCATCGCCGACTACTTCGAAGGCATCGCCTCGGACGCACGCGTCGCCATCGACATTCAAGGCTCCGCCACGATCTTGGCGGATCGCGAACTGTTCCGCCGTGCGGTGGGCAATCTTTTGTCCAATGCGCTGCGCTATACGCCGCCGGAACAAACCATCACGTTACTGGCCACGCAGACAAATGATGCGGTGACCGTCGCGGTGGAAAATCCCGGCGCAGGCATCTCAGCGGAGCACCTGGACAAGCTGTTCGACCGCTTCTACCGCGTGGATCGTTCCCGCAGCGACTCGGCCAACTCCACGGGACTTGGCCTATCCATCGTGAAAAGTATCATCGAACTTCATGGCGGCCGGGTCACGGTAGACAGCCAGCCACAGGGCATCACACGTTTCGTGCTGTGGTTTCCCGTTCACTGAGCAGACAAGCCCACGGTCGAACATCCCGTTGACACAGCGACTGCGCTGGGTCGGGAGCGTGTTTCATTTAGCCGTCCAATGCCTGCAGCAGTTGCTGTCGACCATCCTTGAGTACTTCATCGGCCAGTTCGGGATCGGCCTCGACCACCGCACGCGAAAGCACGAGTGAACCGACCATCTGACTGAACAATGCGATGGCCTTGCTCCTGCGCTCCTGCGCATCCTCGCCTTTCAGCACACTCGCCAGCTGGTCGATATTCCAGGTCAGTCCCTGCGCATAGGACTGCCGCGCTTCCTTGCTGAGGCGCCGCACATCGCCGGCGAATCCGGTCAGCGGACAACCGGCCTCGACATCGGCCCGGTGTTCCTCGGACAGATACCAATCGACGTGGCGCTTCATCGGATCGGCGTCGTCGTCTTTGGACGCTTGAATGCCAGCCAGCAGCCGCTCCGCTCCCTCCTCCATGGCCTTCTCCATCACCGCCGCGACCAGGGCGTCCTTCGACTTGAAGTGGTTGTAGAAGCCCCCCTGGGTAAATCCGGCGGCCTTGGTCAGCTCCGACAGGCCCACGGCAGCCACTCCCCGCTCGCGGAACAGCTTTTCCGCTGCGGCGACGATAGATCGTCTATTTTCAATGGCTTGCTGCTTTGTAACACCCATGTCGCTACTCCTGGCCAAGGCCCAACAAGACCATTATCTCAAAAAACAATGGTGATCACCATTGACAATGATCGAGCCGGGTGCCAGTCTACTCTATGTCAATGGTGATCACCATTGTGATCTCCAGCCGTCCGGTCAACTGAGCCGCCAGACTTCCAGAGGAAACGACCATGTCCACGACCTCCGCCGAACAAAACAAAGCCCTGGTGCTTGAGGCCTTCGACACGCTGTTCAACCAGCGCGACTACGAAGCGGCCAAACACTACTGGTCCGATCAATACATCCAGCACAGCGCGCATATCGAGCCCGGCCGTGACGGCCTGTTCAATCTGATCCGCAGCATTCCCGACACGCTGCGCTACGAACACGGGTTGATCCTGGCCGAAGGCGACTACGTCATCGTGCACGGGCGCTTCTCCGGGCACGGTCGTCCGGCCGCGTGGATTGCCGCCGATGTCGTGCGCATCGAGAACGGCAAGCTGGCCGAACACTGGGACGTGCTGCAAGACGAAGCCACCCAGGCCGAATCCAAAAGCGGTTTGCCGATGTTCGGCGAACGCTTCCCTTCCTGATTTCCTTCGAGGAGTACGCTCATGAAACTCACCGGCAACACCATCTTCATCACCGGCGGCGCCTCCGGCATCGGCCGCGGACTGGCCGAAGCCCTGCATCGATCGGGCAATAAAGTGATCATCGCCAGCCGCCGCAAAGCGCTGCTTGATGCGGTGACCCAAGCCAATCCAGGCATGGAGTCGCTGGTCATGGATGTGAGCGATGTGGACAGCATTCGCAGCGCGGCCGCCGAAGCCATCCAACGATTTCCCGACATCAACGTTGTCATCAACAACGCGGGGATCATGGACATCGACGACGCATCCCGCCCGTTGGACGATAAGCAGCTGCTGGATACGGTGAGCACCAATCTGCTTGGCCCCATGCGCCTGACCTCGGCTTTCGTCGAGCACCTCAAGACCCGCAAGAACGCCGTGATTGCGTATGTCACCTCGGTCCTCGGCTTCGTACCGCTGGCGCCCGCCGCTGTGTACTCGGCAACCAAGGCCGCCATGCACTCCTACGCGATGTCGCAGCGATTCATGCTGAGCAACGATGATGTGCGCGTGCTCGAAATCGCCCCGCCCTGGGTGCAGACCGACCTGCTCAACAGCAGCGAAGAGCCGCGTGCGATGCCGCTCAAGCCCTTCATCGAAGAAACCATGGCTGCGCTGGCCACCGATGCCGACGAAATCCTGGTGGAACGTGCTCAAGCGCTGCGCGCCAATCCTGGCCCGGGCGAAATGGCCTTCGTGACCGAGTTCAATGGCGCGTTTCTTTCGGGCGCGGCAGCCGCGGCCTAGATCAGACTGCACGTGAACGAAACGCCAGAGACATGCGAACGGCGCTGATACGCACCTGACAAACACCTCTCCACCCGAAGGCACGTCACGACCAGCCGCTTTTCGCTATGCTGCGCGGACCCTGGCCGACCTGCCATCGGGAGGAGCGTGTATGACCTCCGTTCGCTTGACTGATCTGGCCCACGGCGGTGGCTGTGGCTGCAAGCTCGCACCATCGGTGCTGCAGGAGTTGCTTGCCAACAAGCCCGCGACGATGCCGTATGCGCATCTGCTGGTAGGCACGGAAAACAGCGACGATGCGGCCGTGTGGCAGGTGGATGAAAGTACCTGCGTCATCGCCACCACCGATTTCTTTATGCCGGTGGTCGATGATCCTTATGACTTCGGGCGCATCGCCGCCACCAATGCGCTATCGGATGTGTATGCCATGGGCGGCAAGCCGATCATGGCGCTGGCCATCCTGGGCATGCCGCTGAACAAGCTCGATGTGGAAACGGTGCGGGCGATTCTTGCCGGCGGCGAAGCGGTCTGCACGCAGGCGGGCATTCCGGTCGCAGGCGGCCACTCGATTGATTCGGCCGAGCCGATCTACGGACTTGCGGTGGTCGGTTTGTCGGCAGCGCGCAACATCCGGCGCAATTCCACCGCGCGCGCCGGCGACGCGCTGATCCTGACC
>NZ_JBFTRY010000007.1:0-110259 GCF_056399745.1 Dyella sp. 01N36 | reverse complement strand
GCTTCATCTGCCCTTGCCCGGGAAACGCCTGCTGCGGATCGGCCACCAGCTCTCGTACCCATTTGCGCAGCACGTTCTCATGCAGCCCCAGATCACGGGCCGCCTGCGTCACCGCTACACCGCGCTCGTTAACCAGTCGCACCGCTTCAAGCTTGAACTCGCGACTGAACGTCCTTCGTGTTCCCATAAACCACCTCCGGCTTCATCATCCCACCTAAACCCGGTGTCTGTGAAACCGGCCGCAGTCCAGTACGTTTCAGCGCGCTTCATGCTGTCTTTCAGAACGCAGGATGCCTGGTGACCGAGTCGCCCATGGGTCAAGAGTCATGGCATCGATTTTCGCGCCCGACGCATCCAACCGTTCCAGGCTGGCATCAAGTAACAGCCAGTCGCCGCGAGAGTGAGTCGGTAATGAAGCCTGCGTGCACAAAAAGAATGAAGGCATGCGCCTTCGCCTTCGGATTGATGATGGCGTTTGCAGACTCGACCCTCGCCCGCCCCCTTACGCAGTCGGATCTTGTCGAGCTGGCCCAGATCGGTGCTGCCACCGTATCGGGTGACGGACAATGGCTGGTATGGGAGCAATCCTCAGAGAACCTGCTTGCGAAGCGAACGCAACGCTCGCTGTGGCGCCTTGATCTCACACGAAGCGGCGGCAAGCCCGAGAGACTCACCACCCTTGATGATGCCGCGCCGACGGCTCCTGAGTTTGGGGCGGACGGTGCGTTGTACTTCCTGTCCGAACGGCCATCGGCGACGCCGACGATCTTTCGGGTCGCGATGGATGGCGCCAGACCAACGGCCGTTTTGGCATCCGACGGCCTTGCGGGATTTCGCATCGCTCCACGGGGCGATTCCATTCTCGTCTGGGCGGATAGACGGCCGCACGCGTCATTCCTCGACGAGAAGGGCAGCGCGCCCAAAGCCATCAGCGGCGCACGGATCTTCGATCATCTTCCCATCAGGCACTGGAACCAATGGGCAGACGGCAATCGGTCCCAGTTATTCCTGATGCGTTTGCGCAGTGGACAAGTCACAGGACGAGGCTGCGCGGTTGCGCCCACGCTGGTCGGAGACGTTCCATCCAAGCCTGGCGGCGGAAAAGAGGAGACGACGTGGAGCCCGGACGGCAAAACGATCTATTTCTCACTAAGAGTTGCCGGCCGGATCGAGCCACTATCAACCAATGCAGATATCTACGCCCGGCAAGCAGACTGCTCCGATGGTCCGGTCGATCTCACCGCTGCGAATGCAGCAGCGGACGAGCTGCCCACGGTGTCGCCCGACGGGCGATGGCTGGCGTGGCTCGCGGCCTCGCGTCCGGGCTATGCCGACGACAGGCGCGTGGTGTGGCTTCGTGATCTGGCAAGCGGAATGATTCATCCGCTCACCCAGGAATGGGATCGGTCGCCTGATGCCATCGTCTGGTCCGCCGATTCGAGAACGCTTTACGTGACTGCCAATGACACGCTGGACCATCCTGCGTTCAGCGTCGATGTTGAAGGCGGTGCCGTGCGGCGGCTGACCGCCTCTGGCCATATCACGCTGATAGCGGCCGAGCCCGATCGTTCGCTGATCCTCAAGAAGGATGGCCTCACGGAGCCGCCGGATCTGTGGCGTCGAGAAGCTTCGGGAGAGCTTGAGAGGCTCACGAATATAAATGCCGAAAAACTGGCTGGAATCGACTGGCCACAGGTATTCCGTTTCACATTTATCGGCGCCAAGGGAGACGAGGTGTGGGGTCTGGCGCTACGCCCACCTGAGCTGGCTCGCGGCAAGAAAGCCCCCGTCTCGCTGATTGTTCATGGTGGTCCGCAATCCTCGCTCGGCGACATCTGGTATGCCCGATGGCCGTTGAATCTGGCGCTCTACGCGGAACACGGTTATGGCGTGGTTTCCATCGATTTCCATGGAAGCACGGGACACGGCCAGGCGTTCACGGATGCCGTCAATCGCCATTGGGGTGATCTGCCTCTTGAGGACATCCAGCGCGGCCTGGCGGCAGCGATCGAGCGCTTCGATTTCCTCGATGGCGATCATGCCTGCGCGGTAGGCGCCTCGTACGGCGGCTATATGATGAACTGGATCGAAGGCCATTGGCCGGACCGATTCCAATGCATTGTCCAGCACGACGGCATCTTCGACGAACGCGGGATGACCTACGAGACGGACGAACTGGCCCAGGATCACTGGGACTTCGGAAACCAGCCGTACTACGTCGCCCCCGCCGACTACGAGCGCTGGAATCCCGTCAATGCCGTTGCCCAATGGCGAACGCCGCAGCTGGTGATCACCGGCGAAAAGGACTTCAGAAGCCCCAGTGGGCAAGCCGTGGCTGCCTTTACAGCGCTGCAGGAGCGAAATATTCCATCCAGGTTGATCGTATTCCCCGACGAAGGGCACTACGAAGTAAAAGCGGCGGACACCATCCAGTGGTACGACGAAGTCTTTCAATGGATGGACCGGTGGACATCCAGCGCTGCGAACGCGAATCGAAGGCAGACCGCTCGGTGAAGTCGATCCGGTGCCACATCCAGTGGCATCGTTGGCGCCGCCCCTTCCGAAGCACCGCAAGTCCCTGACACAGCGATCCTTATGACCAGCTTATTAAATCGCCTTATTAAATCTTAGATTTACCTTACAAAATCACTTTCACAAATCTTATGATTATCTTAGCGAAAATAAATGCGATTATTCGGCGAATTATCGAATAATCATTTTGTTGCCAAATTGTCATTTGCCGTCATTACGGTGTCGCCCCACGTCGCCTCTCCCCAAAATCAACAACGGGCACACCATGACACGGCATATTTCGGCGCTATTCGGGCGCTCCCGCACCACGCTTGCTCTTTGCCTGGCCGCCGCGATCGCCTCCCCCGCATGGGCTGGCGACAACGCCACCGCCGACACCAGCGCCACGCCGCAACAGGCCAAGAGCCTCGATGCGGTGCAGGTGACCGGCACCGACACGGTGACCACGATCGCCCCGTCGCAAGCCTCCATGGTGGCCACCGAGCCGCAGTCGACCATCGGCCGCGTCTACATCCAGGAAAATGTGCCACCGACCGGCGACTACACCGACATCGCGCAGATCTCGCCGAGCGTGTACACCGTGACGCCGAACGGTTCGGGCCTGATGGAGGCGCCGGTCGTCTCCATCCGCGGCTTCCAGGACGGCCAGTACAACGTGACGTTCGATGGCATCCCGTGGATGGACTCCAATGACTTCACGCACCACTCCACCTCGTACTTCACCAACCAGCAAACCAACTCGGTGACGGTGGATCGCGGCCCGGGCACCGCCGGCACGCTCGGCAACGCCACCTTCGGCGGCACCATTTCGGTGGATTCGCTCAATCCGCAGCAGCAGTTCGGCATCAACCCGTACATCAGCCTGGGCAGCTGGGAAACGGCGATCGAAGGCGCAACGATCAATACTGGCGCCTTCACCAGCAGCGGCACCAGCGCGGTGATCAACCTGCAGAACAGCTCGTCGGACGGTTACCTCACCTTTGCCGGCCAGCGTCGCCAGACCGTGTTCGCCAAGGTGGTCCAGCCCTTGGGCGAGAACACCACGCTGACCTTCGTCGCCATGGACAACGAGCTGAACCAGTACGTGCCGTTCGGCGCCACCAAGGCGCAGATCGCGGAGCACGGCAACAACTATGCGCTGAACGACGACCCGACCAGCCAGGCCTACTACCGCTACAACAAGGACGAGATCAACACCAATTTCGGCTACATCGGGCTGCACTCGGCGTTCGACGGCTGGACGATCGACAACAAGGTCTACACCTACGGCTACAACCACTTCGGCTTCAACGGCCTGGATCCGAACGGCGAAACGCCGAACGGTACGTTCTATAGCGCCACCGACGTCCCCGGCCAGCACATGCGCAACACCAATCGCTCGTGGGGCGACATCTTCCGCGTGGGCAAGGAACTTGGCCCTGGCGAATTGCGCGCCGGCGTGTGGTACGACCACCAGGACGACATCCGCTGGCTGTATGAGTTCGACGACACGATCAACCAGCTCAATCCGGTGATCGCGCCCGGCGCGTCCTCGCTGGCGCTTGCTTCGGCGGATCGGCGCATGACCGACACGCTGATCACGATCCAGCCGTTCGTCGAGTACCAGTGGAACATCACCGACAATGCATATGTCATTGGCGGCGTGAAGTACAACAACTTCGAGCGCGATCTGAACGCAACGGTCAACCAGAAGACGGAAACGCCGCTCGACTATTCCAAGAAGTGGAATGCCACCCTGCCTTCGGCCTCTTTCCACTACAACTTCAGCTCGAACTGGACGGCTTATGCGCAGTGGGCCAAGGGTTACCTGGCGCCCAACCTCAACCTGCTGTACGTGCCCAATCCGGCGGTTTCCGATAGCGCCGTGGCGCCGGAAAAGACCACCAATATCCAGCTCGGCACCACCTGGACCGACGATCGCCTGACGGTATCGGGTGATGTGTACAAGATCGACTTCAACAACTTCGTCCAGAGCCAGAAGGTCGGCGGCGTCACCGAGTTCTACAACGGCGGCGGCGTGCACTACAAAGGCCTCGAGCTGGAAGGCACCTACGTGCTCGGCGCGGGCTTCAGCGTCTACGCCAACGGCTCGCTCAACCGTGCGATCCAGACCACCGACAACCAGTGGAATGCGAACACGCCGCACAAGACCGCCGCGCTTGGTTTCATCTATAGCGATGGTCCCTTCTACGCTTCGCTGTTCGACAAGTTCGTCGGCAAGACCTATTACACGGCCAATGCTGAGGATGACACGCCGATCGGCGGCTATGCGATCACCAACTTTGCCGCCAGCTACAAGTTCGATCCGCACATCAGCGATGTGAAGGACATCAAGATCGGCGTGCAGCTCAACAATCTGTTCGACAACACGCACATCAACGCGCTGGCCGGCGTCACGGCGGCGGACAGTACGCCGCTGTACTGGACCATTCCGGCGCGCAACTTCAACTTCACCATTTCGGCTGACCTGTTCTGATGAAACGCCTTGCACTCTTGTCGTTGATGTTGCTGATCGGCCAGCCCGCACTGGCCGACGGTGTCAGTCCGAATCGTGCTTCTATCGAACTGCCGAACCTGCTGCCGCCTCCCCCGGCAGCAGGTTCGGCTGCGGCCAGGCAGGATCTGCAGGCCGTGCTCGCCGTACAACGGTCGCGAACGACCGACGAACAGTCGGCAGCGAAAGCGGATATGGAACGCTCCGTTTTCCGTTTTGCCGACACGCTTGGCCCGGCCATGCAAGCGGCGACATTGCCGAAGACGGCCGCATTCTTTGAACGCGTCGCCGACTTCGACAAGGCCGAGGTGAAGGATGCCAAGCTTTACTGGCGACGGCCCCGTCCCCCAGTGACGTCCGACCAGGTGCACCCGCTGTCCAAGGAAAAGCCGGACGATTGGAGCTACCCGAGCGGACACGCCACCTTCGGCTATACGACGGCGATCTTGCTTGCCAACATGGTGCCGGAGAAGCGCGCGGAAATATTCGCTCGAGCCGACCAGTACGCGCAGCATCGCGTAGTGATGGGCGTGCATTTTCCAAGCGACGTGGAAGCCGGGCGCCTGGCCGGAACGGTGATCGGAGCGCAGTTGCTGCAGCAAGCCGACTGGCAGGCGGACTACCAGGCGGCGTGCGCTGAACTTCGGGCAGCACTGCAATTGCCGCAATCGCCCCCGCAAACACCTTGATACGCACTCAAGGCAGGGAATCTACCTGGTGCTGACCAACGCGGGAAAACGCGAACGGCGCGGAGCTGGCAAACCACGCCCCCAGAGTTGACCAGCCCCGCCCCCCCTATTCAGCCGGACTCGTGGACGGAGCCCGGCGAATGGATCAAGGTCCCGCCGCGATAACTTGCCCTGATCCGCGCCGCCCTGCGCTCCCTTCCCTTCCCCGGGAATCGTCGAGCTCTGCGTTGGGCCAGAAGCAGACCTGGGCGATGGTCTTGGGACCCATCATTTCGACAAAGGCTTCAGCGCTACTTGTCTTCCGAAATCGTCATGCCACCTATGCTCACGCCGAGATCGATACCTTGGCCTGCGCCAGATAGCGCAAGCGAGACCTGGCCCTTGGTGAGCACCTGTGCCGTTCCGGATTTCACGGCGCCTGCGCTGGCATCCGCCTGTGCATAGGTGCCGAGCACATCGCCAATCTTGGTGATATCGCTGAAATTGCCGATGCCGTTATCAATGCGCGATTTGCCGGCCGTCAGTCCGCCGCCATGGCTTTCGATCTTGACCTTCATGGTCTGACCGTTCGTGCAGGTAACCACGCCGGTTCCGCTCGTGTGCTTGTAGATCACCGACCAGCCGGATAGGTTGAACCGCATGGTGCATTCCAGGTTGGCGGCACTGACGATCTGGCAGAGGGTTAGCGCGCATAACACCAAGGATGTCTGAACGAGGCGTCGACCTTTCATAGGATGACTCCGTGACTGAGGGTGAAAGTTCCGGCTATCCATCGCATGCTGGGTGACGCGACACCTGAATCCTGATGACGATCACCGGGGTGAAGATCACCGATTCTCCACGTACCCATACCGCAGCAGCAGCTCATCGTCCCGCAAAGACGCGCTTCAGAAAACCGTAGTTTTACGCAGAGTCCGGTGTGCCATCCGATCCATGCTGCATCGGATGGCGAAGTCGCTACCGCGCACGCCATTGCCTTGGCCAAACCCGATGATCAGGCCCGGACGAGGGATTCGAGCATCGGCGACATGGCAATGTGCTGTTGTGGAGAACGTATCGGCTTGGTCCATGTCTGGCCAAGCGATCTCTGAGTAAACGATGGTCAGGGCATGGTTACGGAGAAAAAAGCAGCAGACGCTTCGATCTGCGCGTCGTCCATTTTTGATGCAACCTCGGTCATCGATCCCGGCTTGGGCGGTGCGGCTCGGGCCCTTGCCTGGAATTCGTGAATCCGTGCGATCAAGAATGTCTTTGGCTGGCCCGCAATGGACGGAAAGCGCGCGCCGTTACCTTGCCCGGATGGGCCGTGGCAACTAAAACAAGAGGGAACGCCATGCGTGCCCCCGCTTTCGGCAAGCCGCCTGCCAGCCGAAATCATCTCCGCCGAGGGAATATGCTGTGCCTGCGCAAGCGGTGGATGTTGCCCTGAAAAATACGTTGCAAGCGCGTGCATGTCGTCCTCGGAGAGCCTTTGTGCTACCGGTTGCATGACGACGCTGGTTCGAGTCCCGTCCTTGAACATCGACAGGGCGTGCGCGAGGTAGTCCGGATTCATACCGGCCAGGCGAGGCGCACCCACTGCATCGGAACCCGCCCCGCGATCGCCGTGACAGCTCACGCACAGGGCGACAGGAGGTGCCTGGGCCGCCAAGATCGTGGTGGCGGTGGACGTGGCTGATGGTCCGGCCATCGCAAGTGCTGGCAGCAAAGCGAGCAGGATGCAAGGGGTGACGACTCGGCTTAGTCGGCCAGAGGGAGATTCGTCCTTGCCATGCCGAGTGTGCGGGAACCCGAGATATCGCCAAACATGGGGAGTAGGCATTGTTCTGCACTACATGAAAGCGGAGTGCCGACGATACACCGGCCACCTGTTTCGATGCCGCGCATGCGCATCGTTATCGTTTGTGCCTTCATCGCGCTCCCTGGAGATGCAATGTGACCAGGCAGTCGGCAGACAGTCGCCCAGCTGTTCGCATCAACTCCGGACCGGAGTTCAACGGGCTCGCGTATGGCGGAATCTCGCTGACGCTCACGCCACGCGAGCGCAAATAGATCGTCGGATCGAATGGTGGCTGGCGGTCCTCGTTCGAATACACGCATCGCCCGCATGAAGCCATCGACCGTATCGCTCGCGAGCAAAGGTGTGACCTCATCATGATGGGTTCCCATGGCCGCTTGGGGATGGGTCGCCTTTTACTGGGTAGCGAAACCAACAAACTGCTTCTGAGTACGGAAGTGCCTGTCCTTGTGTGTGATTGAGATCGATGATGGAACGAGGACGGCAGCGCACTGCACGATGCGCCGTGGCCCGATCACGTGCGCGTCCTCGCATCATCGTCCCGCGCCCTTGTGTTCACCACGCAACAACTAACTAGCCAGCGCCTTCGTCGACTCCCGCCTGCTTTCGCCAGCGTGCCGGGGTCACGCCCATGTGCAGCTTGAAGGCTCGCTGGAAGGCGGCTTCGGACTGATAACCGATGGCTTCAGCAATGGCGCCGGTGGAGGCGTTCGTTGTTCGCAGTTCGTTCGCCGATAGTGTCATGCGAATATCCGTCAGCAAGTCGCTGGCCGACATGCCGAGTTTTTCCTGGAACAGACGGACGAACGTCGCCCGCGACATATTGCACTTCTGTGCGAGCAGCGGAAGCGTCCACGGATGTCCGGGGTTGTGGAACATGGCATCCAGTGCCGGAGCAAGCCGCGGATACCCCGCCAATGCCAGCAGCCCGGCGGGCGCTTCGCCCGACGCACTGGCAAACCTCAGAGTCAGGGCAAACAAGGCAGTCGACAAGGCGTCGAGCATCGCGCGTCCACCCAGGAAATCAGCACCACTCTCAGCGTGCATCAGCGCCATGAGGCTGTGTAGCGCTGCGCCGTTTTCCTGGCCGTTCGATGTTGCCGCGGCAACGCCGGTGCGCGCGATGAGGCGCGCCGGAAGATAGCGGCGCAGGAGACGCGCATGCGGGGGCGACAGCACAAAGCGTCCGCACAGCATATCCAGCCGATCGCCTCTGCCTGCGTTGTGACTGAACACGAGGTTGGCAGCAACGCGAGTCTTTGCGGGCTTGGCACGAGCTCCGCTGCCGTCGTGCAAGCTATGCGCTTCACCATGGGCCAACAGCAGGATGTCGCCAGCTTGCAGAACTTCGGGCTTCCCTCCATCGGGATCGACCAAGGATGCCGAGCCACTCAGGACGATGTGGTAGGCCATCTCCCCGCTTGCAAAAGCCGCCTGATCAATACGCCAGGGCGCTCCGTATTGGCAGCGCAAATCGAGCTGCCCGCGCACCGGCGTCACTTCCAGCAATCGGCTCAACCAATCGAGCGGTGGAGACATGGCCCATTTCCTTTGATACGTTTGAGCATGTAATCAAGACGATTCGATATTAATCGTCTCAGCAGTCCTTCGTAAAGTAGCTCCGTCGCACAGATCAACCCGAGCGGATGTGACGCCGCCCTGGTGGCCCGATGCACACCACGCGACTTCTGCCAACCCATCTCACGAAGGAAAAGCCATGAACGCCCTCCTCCAGCTTCTTGCCAAATCCGGCCTGTTGAAGAAAGACCTCGATTACCACCTGCTTCGTGCTGCGATGGTCGTCATCTTCGCCTGGTTCGGCTACGACAAATGGTTCCAGTCCGAGATCACGGCCCTGGCACCGCTGATCATGCACGGGCCTCTGATCTTCTGGACGATCCCGCTGCTGGGCATCCACGGCACCGCCATCCTCCTTGGCACTGCCGAATGGACGTTCGGTTCGCTGCTGCTGTTGGGCTTCTGGAACAAGAAGCTGGGTGTGTTGGGCGCGCTCGGCTCCATCGCCACTTTCATCTCCACCCTGACGATTCTGCCGTTCGTACCCGATGGCTGGGACGCTGGTGCCGGCGGCTTTCCCGCGATGGCGATGAACGCAGCCTTCCTGTTGAAGGACCTCGTGCTGCTGGTCGTATCGGTGTATCTGCTCAGGGAAGACGTGATCCGCGCGTTGAGTCTTCCGCGCAAGCATTGATGGTCGCGGCCTGCTTTCGAGGTCGTACGGCGCGGGAGGCTATCGAGCCTCCCCGTTGCCGCGTGTCGAACAAATCAGGCAAAGGCATGGAGCTCACGCCGATCCCATGACTCGCTTCAACCAATCGAGTATGCCGCCTACCGAACGAAAATCGTCAAGGCTTCGCGCGGGAATCCCGGGATAGACGCCTGCGGCCATATCGGCGAGGGCCCGACCGGGACCCAGTTCCAGAAAGACGGTGGCGCCCGCCTCCACGCAACCCGCCAGGCATTTTTCCCATTGGATGGGATGCGATATCTGCAAAGCAAGCTTGTGGATATCGGTGCCGGCATCCAAAACGGGATCGCCATCGATGCCACTGAAGAGACGAACCTTCGGTTGGCGTGCGGTTTGAAGATGGACGTCTGCCAGCGCGCGGTCAAAAGCGACAGAAGCGTTGGCAAGCAGATAGGTATGGGAAGGCACGTTCACGGGAATCGACGAAACGCGTAAGGCGCCATGTTGGGTGGCTTCGTGCGCGATGAGGTCCAGTGCGTCCTTTTTACCGGCGAGTACCCAGGCGTTGGCGGGATTGCAAATCGCAATGGCTGCTTCGCGACCTGCGCATAATTGATCGACGCTCGCCCGATCCAATCCACGAATAAAGAGCATGCCTTCATCGCCATGGCTTTGGGCATCCATCAGGCGGGCCCGTGTGTCGATGAGGTCGAGCGTGTCGACGGCTCCTGTCAATCCCGCCACGCCCCAGGCGGCGACTTCGCCCACACTGTAGCCGGCCACACAGCGCTGGCCCGGAAGTGCGCTATCGAGCAGCGCTGCTGCGGACAGTGCCTGGAGCGCGCATAGCAGTTGTGCCGTCCGATTGAGGTGGAGTGTCTCCTGGTCGGCTTGCTTTACCAGGGTGCGGGGATCGCTGCCGAGCTGCGCCGAGACATGTGAAAACAATGAAGCGGCTTGAGGTGCGTCGCCTGTCAGGTCGAACATACCGGCGTGTTGACCGCCCTGCCCGGAACAAAGAATGGCCAGTGCCATGCTTTACCTCATCTCAGCGGCAGAGCGATGCGATGGCAGCTGTTCCAGTTCCATGGCGAAGACGCTCATGGCGAGTAGGTCTGCCGCACCACCCGGACTGAGTCGGCGCCGGACAAACGCGCGATGAATGCGTTCGGCACGTCCCTGCCACGCCGGATCGCCGACGCCGCCTTTGTCGAGAAACGTTTGCGCTGCTTGCTGCGCGAAACGCAGACCCTCCGCGCCGCCGCGATGCAACAGGTTGGTGTCTTCGATGGCGGCAATCAGGGCAAAGCACGCCTGTACGCGCGCCGCTTCGAGATGGCCCGGCGCAAGGCGTTGCGCATCGTGCAGTGCAGGCAGTCCAACTTCATAGATGCTTGGAAAACCTTGCGCTGCTTCCTGGCGAGCACCGCCGGCACCATAGCGCGCGCCGGCCATTTCGCCATGGCTATCGGGGAGTCTCGGACCGGCAAGGATCTCCCTGCCCCATCGACGCTTCACCACGGTGCCCAAGGCTTCACCCGCATCGACAAGGCCGGCTTCTCGCAAGCCTGCCGCCGCGCAGAGCAAGCCGACGCCAAAGATCGCGCCGCGGTGCGTGTTCACGCCACCGGTGGCAGAGAGCATGGCGCGTTCGGCGCGCAAGCCGATCTTGCGTAGTGTTGTCATGGAGGCATTGTGCATGCCCGCTTCGGTCAAGGCGGCAAAGTAAGGCCGCAGAGCCGATGCGCTCCGCCTGAAGGTGTCGGCGTCCATATCCACATGGCTTCCCGTATCGACATGACTCACCAGGCCAGGCTTGGGCCACGTCTCGATTTCCAGTATCAAACTGCGCTCGGCCCATGCCGCCACGCGCTCCTGGAAAGATTGAACAGGCAGGCGGTCGGCCAGCAGGGCATTCGACGCAGCGGACATGCAAGCATTCATGATGCGATTCCGATGAACGATTCACGCCGACACAGGATCACGTCAGCAGCCCTCTTGAGGATCAGCTCAGGCACGCCGGAGTGCAGTTCGCGCCAGTTCACGCCGGCGCCATCGGCGCGCAGAAGTTCACCATCGATTCGTACCGGTGCGTGCGAATCGATATCAGCCAGGTCCGAAAGAAACCAGCTGATCCTATTGCGATCTGGAAGCGTCCAAACGATATCGAGATCGGAGCCCGGGCTCAGATAGGTCAGGCCTGTCAGCCGCTGCCATGCCAGGCTGCCGAACACACGAGCCTCCACGCCATAGGCCCCTGCGTGAGTTGCCAGTTGCCGCAGGCTCGGTTGCCACGCAGCTGGAGCCGTATCGACGCATTCGGCCAGTGTGGGCAGCGGGGTCGTGGCAACCATATCGTCAGCGGCCATCTGTATGGCTATGCGTCGCTTGCCTGCCGAAGGCGGCAGCGGCAAGCCAAGCGGCATCCCGTCACTGTCGCCAGGCGCGGGGCGACGCACGATGAGTGGCCAGCCGCGAGCTACCCAACCGGGCAGCAACGGCTCATTCGCCAAGTCGCTACGTGACGCCAGCAACGCGTTCCACGCAGCGGAACTGACGTGAACCAGCCGGTGTCGCTGCAGCAGCGGATCAGACTGAGGCGCGTGCAAGTTCATGGACACGCCTCGCGATATCGGCAGCCTTGGGGCGACCGTTGCGTTGTGCACCAAGTTGGTCGCGGTTGTCTTCGCGCTCGGCCGGACGGGACAGTTGCGCCTGCAGTTGATCGGCGAGCGAACTGGCCGGGTCCAGCGTGACAGCCACAGCGCCCGTCTGAAACAGGTTGTCCAGACCAGGCGCAAAGACCGGCGTGGACCTGGCCTTCTCCTCAAGCACGTCGATGGACAATTTGGTCACACGCGACATGGAAGGAAGATCCATCACCGCCGGCTCCGCACCAGGCAGCGCCAGCAGCGTGCGTGTTGCCAGCGCCGTGGCGATGAACGCCCCCGCGGCTGTATGGCCATAAAGCAGGCCGACCGTGGGGTGCCCCAGCTTGTCGGCGAGTATCAGGCACTTCGCCAGATGCGCCAGGAACTCATTGATGCCCAGCAGCTCGTCGCGCTTGCTCATGCGCTGGCTGCCGCTGTCGATCAACACCAGGATGGGCTCGTTGCCACCTGACTTGATGACTTCGATGACGTCACTGGCGAGCCTGGCGGCCTCTTCCACGCCGACAGGCGTTTGACCTTCGACGCCGATCACGGCGATCGAACCACCCTCCGGGAGACGGCCCCGCCCGGATATCAGGCCGCCCTCACGGACGACGTCGTGGCCACCAGGAAACAGCGATGCAAGAATCTTATCGAGCGTCATGACGAAGCTCCTGAAGTCGATCGGCCAGCGCAACGAATGCCTCGTAGGACATGGCGGGAATGTTTTCCGGCTCGGTCGCGCCCAATAAGCGCCAGATGTCGAGCGCATCGGCGCAAGCGCCAAAGTCGCCGATACGCTGTGCAAGGCGTGCCTGCTCCGCCTCCAGCGTGGCCAGCGTCGGCGCCGACACAAGCTCGATGAGATAGCGGGCGGCATCCCGGAAGCTGTCGATGGTGTCGTCGGCAAACACGTCCGCACCGCCGATCAGGCGCCGATGTTTGCCGCCCATGGTGCGCCATACCAGGGCGCGATCCCTGGAGTCGAATTCCTCTACGCCACGATTGGTCTCAATGACTTCCGGCCCGGAAACGCTGATGCGTCCCTGTTCCGACACCGCCAGGGCCGAACAGCAGCCCGCAATCAATCCGCCACCGCCGTAGCATCCTGCTCGGCCACCCACCAATCCCACCACGGGCACACCGGCGAAGCGCGCTTCCATCAAGGCGCGCATGATCTCGGCAATCGCCAGTTCACCGGCATTCGCTTCCTGCAGGCGCACACCACCGGTGTCGAACAGCATAAGCACCGGCACCGAGGCGATATCGCGGGCGGCACGCAGCAGTCCTGTCAGTTTGGCGCCGTGTACTTCGCCAAACGCGCCGCCCATGAAACGGCCTTCCTGCGCGGCAACGAACACGGGCGCGCCATCGATCCGGCCGTGCCCTACGATCATGCCGTCGTCAAACTGCTCGGGCAGGTTGAACAGCGCCAGGTGCGGACTTGTCTCGCGCATCTCCGGGCCGATGAATTCCACGAAGCTGTTGGCGTCGAGAAGACCCTCTACGCGCTGTCTGGCTGAGGCCTCGTACCAGCTATCGGTTGATACAAAGGACTGGCGCCCGAGTTTCGTATTGTCCAGGGCGAGCGTGCTCATGTGTGATCTCCTTCCATGGCGCTGACCGCCTGCGCCAGTCGAAGAGCGACCGTGTCGGGTCGCGCGCCACCGTCGTTGACCGAGAGCTTCAGCCCTCCCGGCGAGCGGCGTTCGACGAAGTCGGAAATCACGGCCTGCCACACGTCGCCGAAACCTTCTGCTGCCGTGCGAATGTCCACTTCACACTCCCCATCGGGAAGTATGCGTTCGACCAGCACCTCCAGATTTCCGGAGGCCACCACGCCGACGATGGCCTGTCGCCTTGTGCCCTTTGCGCGCTGCTGCGCCTTGTTGCGGTAGTTGAGTGTTTCCACGATGGGTCTCCTCACCAATTTCGGAATTTGGACGGCGGTGCGTACAGATGGCCGGACCATTGCACCAGGTCCTTGATGGAGCGTGCCGCCAGCAAGCGGCGATCGGCGTCCAGGGGATCAATGCCCAGATCTTCCGGGCGCCGGATCACGCCGCGCTCCCTCAACTGCTGCACCAGCTTCCTGTCGCGCGCGCGCCCTACGTCGGTATAGCCCGCGACGCCGCGAATGGCGTGCTCCCGCTCATCATGGCTTCGGCACAGCAGAAGGTTGGCAATACCTTCCTCGGTGACGATGTGGGTCACGTCGTCGCCATAGACCATGACGGGCGCCAGTTCCAGGTCGAGCTTTGCAGCCAGTTTCAAGGCGTCCAGTTGCTCCACGAACATGGGGGCGTTCTTCTCGCCAAAGGTCTCGCCAATCTGCACGACCAGCTTTCGACCACGACGCAACGGAGCAGGACTATCGGGATCGGCTTCCTTGCCCGCCTGCAACCAGGGCTGGCTGGGATGGCGCCGGCCGCGTGCGTCGCTACCCATGTTGGGAGCGCCGCCAAAGCCCGCCACACGGTCGGCGGTGACCGTCGATGAATTGCCATGCAAGTCGATCTGCAGCGTGGAACCGATGAACATGTCGCCGGCATACAAGCCGGCGGTCTGGCTCATGGCGCGATTGGAGCGCAGGGAGCCATCAGGGCCCGTGAAGAACACGTCGGGCCGCGCCTGGATATAGCCATCCATACCCACTTCCGAGCCAAAGCTGTGGATCTGCCGCACCCAGCCCGATTCGATCGCGGGGATCAAGGTGGGGTGCGGATTGAGCGCCCAATGGCTCGCCACCTTCCCTTTCAGGCCCAGGCGTTCGCCGTAGGTCGGCAGCAACAGCTCGATGGCGGCCGTGTTGAAGCCAATGCCGTGGTTGAGGCGCTGCACGCCATAGGGCGCGTAAATGCCCTTGATGGCGAGCATCGCGGTAAGGATCTGTGTTTCAGTGATGGCGCCGGGATCGCGCGTGAACAGCGGCTCGACGTAGAACGGCTTGCCGCTTTCGATGACGAAATTCACCCAGTCGCCCGGGATATCGACACGGGGCAGCTTGTCGACAATCTCATTGACCTGCGCAATGACGATGCCGTCCTTGAACGCGGTCGCTTCAACGATGGCCGGGGTGTCCTCGGTATTGGGCCCCGTATAGAGATTACCTTCGCGGTCGGCACTGACCGCCGCGATCAATGCCACCTGGGGCGTGAGGTCGATGTAATAACGTGCGAAAAGCTCCAGATACGTGTGTATCGCACCAAGCTCGATCTTGCCGGCAAAAAGCGATTTGGCGATGCGCTGGGACTGCGGTCCCGAATAGGCATAGTCCAGGCGCTTGGCGATGCCGAGTTCGAAAAGATCCAGGTGTTCGGGAAGCACCACGCCCGACTGCACCATATGCAGGTCATGGATTCTGTCTTTGTCGACCGCAGCCAGCGCGCTCGCCAGCAGGTCGGCCTGCTTCTGGTTGTCGCCCTCAAGGCACACCCGATCGCCGGGCCGTATAACCGCCTCGAGCAAGGCCGTGGCGTCTGCTTTTGCAACCCGCTTGCCCTGCGCGTACGTCGCCCCTGCGCGTAGCCTCTCATCGCGCAGGCGCTGCGCGCTGTCCCAGACGGTCATACATAATCCTCCACGTACTTCAATCAGAGCGTTTCCGCCGATCAGCGATGGCACGGGAGTCGCGGTCAGAAGGCCCGCTGCAACATGCCTCGCATTCGATGGAAAGATCCTAACGCGCGGAACGACTGGGATTTATGAAGTTATCAGAGGGGATTCAGAGGCATCCTCAATGAGAGGCGGCGCGGGTGCAAAATCGGGGGTCAGAGTGCACATTTTTGCACGCCTTTTGGCCACGCGAGAGTTCTGGTCGCGAACTTACATCTTGCGGGCTGGAAGCAAAGCTAGCTGACGTGCCGTCTCGAAGGCTGCGTCCTTGCCCATGTTCCAGTCTTCAAATCTGAGCGGCACGACGATATCCGGCTGCAGAGTCTTCACTCTGACTGGATAGAACCAGTTGAGCCAAAAGCATACGCGCCAGTTCTCGCAGGGCTGCTGGTAGTCGTGTTTCGCCGTCTGCGCGTAGACGCATACCTTGAGATTGGGCAAGCAGGCTTTACTGCCCTCGGAGAAAAAGGACAAGCGATCGCCGACGGGTTCGCCAATGATGGTGACCCGGTCGCCGCCAGCGTCTTTGACGAATGCAGCCGTCGTGATCGCAGCGGAAAACGTCTGCGAATTGGTGAGCACCAAAATGCGGCCGTCTCGCGCGATCAAGTTGGGTAGTGCATGCGCGAAGTGCCAGGTGTTGGTGTAATCGCCACCACCATCGCCGCGCAGGTCGAGTATCACGGCGCAAGGCGGGTTTGCGCGAAGCGTTGTTTTCGCCGCGTTGAGAAACGGCGCAATCCGGTGGCTGCCGACGTCCCCGATACTCTGCAGTTGCACAACCTGGGCACAGCTGCCCGCGGCGGGGAATATCCGGTAAGGGTTATCGAGATCCCGCCACGTTTGCGGCAGCTCGGCGGATTGCGGATGGTATGCGCTCCAGCCTTGCTCGGCGCCCTTGCTCAACTCGGGCGACAGCCAGGGTCCTTCCAGAGGCATGCTGTCGTCCTTGCGCTTCGAATAAGCATCCAGCGGACGCGTCACCGTTCGACCGTCGGGCAGCACGACAGTCCAGGTCGAAGCCGTGGCGGTGGCAGCGACGCCCAAACCGTAAAGCAAATCCTGCACGCTGATGTATGCCGCATCGTTTTCCTGGCGAAATGGCTCCACGCCGCCGCGAAGCGTGTCCAGTTGAAGCAAGATCTGATCGATCGGATGACCGTCGATACTCACTACGCGGCCGCCGAGCATGTCGCGATAGGCAGCCGCCGCCCGAGTTACGTAGAAACCTTCCGCAAAGCGCGTCACCCTTAGCGGAACGAGCAGCGTGCCCTGATCGGACGTTGCATCTATTCGGGAATGACCATTGTCGGCCAGCGCCATCACTTGCATTAGCGCCACGTGCAACTTGGCTGACGGCAGCGCACTTGGCAGGGCCCGCAGGGCGGCGATGCGTGCTTCCGCCTTTTGGCGGTCGGCAGGTGAAAAAGCACGATCGCGCGCTACCACCTTGGCGAAATAGTCGACATCTTGCTGCTGCGCCTCCAGTGGCGACGCCGCTGTCGGATAACTAGCGTCTGGCGCAGCGCGATGGAAATTGAAGTGCAACGCAAGAGCGAACCCGCCTGCGATCACAACGAGCGCCAAGGCCGCACTTGCGGAAATAAGGGCCACTCGTCGAAGGATTGCGCGCACTGATCACCCGTTTGTTCAGTCCGTGACGCCCAGCATCACCTACAGGTTGCATCGGCCGCCTGATAAGCCAGTAGTGCCGCAAGTCACATGGGCCTGGAGGCTTGCCATGAGCGCCCTGGCTCGCGGGGATAAAGCTGAACTGCCCGGTGGGTGACCTGATACCGCAATAACTTCCTCCAGTCGCAAGCGCAGCGCTGCCATGCAATGGCCCGCCCGATCGGCAGCGGGCCACCTCACAGTCAATGCTTCGCCAGCTTCTCCAGCGTCTTGCCCTTGCAGGCATCCGGCACGAGCACGGGGTTGCACCGTGCAGCGACGCCATCGGGCAAACCAACCTGATAGCCGTGCTCCGATGGTTCACCGGCGGGATAGTCGGTGCTGATCATCTGCGCGCCGCTGTTGATGATGGCATCGCGGCGGGTGCCGTCGTTGCGCTTGCCCTGCCCTTGTTCCGGGTCGTCCGAACGCGTGCGTACCAGGTAGCCGCGATGCACCAGTTCGTTGATCTGCGCTGCGGTGCACTCGTTGCATTCGGTGAAGGCTGCGTCCGGCGCGCCCGGCGTGGCGTTGGTGAAGATCATTCGGTCCTTCAGCACCGGATGTCCTTCGAGATAGATAGACTCCGCCTTGCGCTGGTCGAGCAGGAACACCACCTTGCCGCGTGCCTTGGTCAGTGTCGGCCAGCCGCCTTCGCGCACGGCCTCGTCCAATGTGGCGTGGCCGCCGCGCACCTGGTCGGGCGTGATGATCTCGTCGGCAGCGAAGACGGAAGCGATCTCCTTATCCAGTGCATCAAACACCGCCGGCGTGAACGGATCCGGCGTCACGCTGGGAATCTTTGCCTGCAAGGCGCCGTCTTTCGTTTCGATCAGGATAAAGATCGGTACGTGACCCGGATGCGCCTTTGACCACGTCCGCACTTCCGTGAGGCAGGCGGTGAACGGCTGGCAGGTGCTGCGCTGATCGATGTCCTGGATGTGCATTACCTTGAAACCGGGTTGATCGAACACGCCCGGCGGCGCCATCGGCGGATCATCCGGCAGGCCGGCCAGGTCGATCATGTGCGAGATCGACGGATGCGCGTACTTGCCGCCTTTAGGGTCGGCAAACACGTCCAGCTCGATCTGTCGCACGCCGTCGTCCAGCTGGCGAGTGAGCGCCGGATGGCTGTAGTCGATGGCGGCGAGCGCCTGCGGCGCTTCCGATTGCATCAGCCGCGTGGCGCTGGGCGCGAAGCCCATGTGATAGCTGTTGTGCGTGCCGATGACCTGGATCTGGTTGATGCGCAGCGCATCGTCGGCCGCAGCCGGCGACACCAGCGCCACGGCGGTCAGTGCAAACAGCGACCATGAAATGGAATGACGGAGAAGCATGTCGGACATCCTGAAATCGTGGAGAGACCGCGCCGGGTTCGCCGGCGCGATGCAGGGAATCAACGCTTGGCCGTGCAGAGCGCAAAGCCGGGATCGGACAGGGACGGCGGCGGTGTCGCGGTGCCCCAGCGTGAAGGTGTCGGCCCCATGACCAGCATCAGCGTGCCGCCCTTGGCGATCTGGCCGTGTCGGAACCACGCGTTGTCCAGCGGCTGGCCATTGAGCGTGGCCGACTGGATGTAGCGATTGACGCTGTTCCCGTCGAGGTTGTCCGCGACGATGGTGAAGGTGTGGCCGCCACCGAGGTCGATGTCCACGCGCGGATACGACGGCGTGCCGATCAGGTACACGTCCTGCCCTGCGTTCGGATAGAAGCCCATCGACTGGAACGCGTACCAGCTGGACATCGCACCGGAATCGTCATTGCCCGGAATGCCGTCACGCGTATCCTTGAACGCCTTGTGCAGATAGGTCAGCAAGCGATCCGCCGTGCGGTCCGGGCGTCCGGCCCACAGATAGAGATCGGGTATCAGGAAACCTGGCTCGTTGGTGATGTCGAAATGCAGGCCGTCGAACAGGGCATCCAGTCGCTTGACGAAGGCTTCGTTGCCGCCGGACAGCTGCACCAGCTTGCGCACGTCTTGCGGCGCGTAGAGCGAGTACGTCCACAAGTCGCCTTCGTAGTAGAAATCCGGCCAGGTGCCGCGGCGCACCAGGTATTGCGGCGCCCAGCTTCCATCCGCGTTGCGTGGACGAAGGAAACCGGTGATGCCCTCCTGTTGCCACGAGGCATCCCACAGGTTCGCCCAGTTGCCGGCATGGGACTTGTACAGCTCGGCTTCCTTCGCATGGCCGAGTCCGCAGGCCACTTCGGCGATGCCGAAATCGTCATAGGCGTATTCGACGGTGCGCGAGCCGGCGCGTTCGGTCGGCTGCGCGATGTAACCGAGCTTGTTGTACGACTCCAGGCCGCCGCGCCCTTCCTTGCGTGCATTGGCGGGCGGCACCTGCGCATCTTTCTCCATCGCCTTCAGCGCCGTGGCGTAGTCGATGCCGCCAAGCCCCTTGACGTAGGCATCGGCCACCAGCACGTCGGCATTGCTGCCGCCCTGCGTGCGGCCGTTGTCGTTGCCCACGCGCGCATCGGGCATGTAACCGGCGTGACGATAGGTATCGATCAGCGAACGCAGGATGTCACGCTGGCGATCCGGCGCGATCAGGATCAGCAGGGGCGCATCGCTGCGGAAGGTGTCCCAGATCGCCTGGAAGTCGTCGTAGTAGGGCTCCTTCGAGGACCACTTCGGATTCTCGCCGGTGTGGTCCGACGGCATCATCATGGTGTGGTACAGCGCGGTATAGAACTGGCGACGCTGCGACGGTGTCGCGCCGCTGATCTCGATGCGGCCCAGCGCCTTGTTCCACTGCGCCACGGCACCGTTGCGCACGTCGTCGAAGCGCCAGTCGCGCACTTCTTCGGTCGCGTTGCGATGCGCCTGCCCTGCACTCACAAAGGAAATGCCCACCTTCGCCTGGATCGCCTGCCCTGGCGTAACGCGATAGTCCAGCGACGCGCCCAGCGGCCGGTCGCTGCCGGTGCTGGCTTTGGGCGTGGCGCTCAAGGTGTCGCCCAGCCACGTATGTGCGCCTTGCGAAGGCGTATCGGTGATCAGGTCGACATACACGTCGTACTCGCCGCCCTCGTTCCAGCCGCCGATGTAGCGGCCCACGCCGACGATCTCATTTGGTGAGACGACCGACATCTCGCCGCCGAGGAAGCGCTGCGTCTCCTCGCCCGTCCCTTTGACCAGCAGATCCAGGTCCAGCGTGATGTGTGCGTCGCCGGCCTGCGCGAACGTATAGCGATGCATGCCCACGCGACGCGTTGCAGTCAGCTCGGCTTTCACCCCGTAGCGATCCAGGTTCACCGCGTAATAGCCGGCGCTCGCCTGCTCGCCGCTGCGTGGCGAATGGATGTCCTTGGGATCAAGAGCCCCCATGACCGGCGCGACGCGGATGTTGTCGTACTTGCCGCCGCCACCGCTCAGATGCAGATGGCTGAAGCCGCGGATGTCGCCTTCGCTCTGGAAACCCTTGCGGGCGCCGAAGTCGTGGACATCGGGACCTAGCTTCACCATGCCGAACGGCGTGGTCGCGCCGACAAACACTTCGCCGAACCAGTCCTCGCCGATCAGGGGATCGACGTCCGCCGCATGATCGGCGGCCATCGCGGGAACTGCGCAAACGAGCGTGGCAAGGCCAAAGAGTGTCACGCGCAAGACCTTGCGCAGCGATGGATAGCGTTTCATCAGGATCATTTTTCGACTGTCTTCTTCGTATAAGTCAACCGGACCGCGGAGTTGCGCCCGGACAGGTCATCAGCGTCGGGTCGCGTCGCTGCGCCGTCAGCGTGAGGACGCTGCGATGGCCGGACAGGTTACTCAACGAAAGTTGCAGTCTTAGATCAGGCATGCACCGGCAATCGAGGTCGCCAGCAGCCACGTTGCGCGCGCAGCCGACCTTCAATGTGTTCGCGGCGCCTGATAGCTCTCGCCGGGGACCAGCGTTGTGACGTAGCCCCCGCTCCAGTCGCGATCAAAGATCGATGCCAAGGTGCTGGCGGCCGATTTCCCGTTCAGGCGAACCGACACGTCCACGGTGTTGTGGAAATAGCTCCACTCCCAGTTGCCCGTGCCGACGAACGATTTGTCGTCGTCCGCGACGGCATATTTGGCGTGCTCCACTCTCGCGTACGGGATGAATCCACTTGGCGATGGAGGAACACGGCTGAACTTCACCGTGATATTGGGTAACGACGCAAGACTCTTCAGGTAGGACTGCGTAGGTTCGCTGAGCGACCAGTCGCCGACGATGATCCGGACGTCCACGCCCCGGGCGGCTGCGTCGCGAATGGCTGTGTCCAGATCAGACCACCAGCCCTTGGCGCCAAAATGTCTGATCGCCGACAGTGTCATGACCTGTATGCGCATGACGTGCTGGCTTGCGTTGATCATATGGATCAATGCCCCCTCTTCGCTGCTGACCCATGCAGGCATGAGTGACGGCGGGCTGAAAGCAGGGAAAGCCGTGATCAGTGAAGAGTCGCCATCCTGGAGAACGACCGGATTGTCTTCGGTCGCGGGCGTGAAGCCGGGCGAAACCTGGGCCGCCTCGGCAGCCTTGGGCAAATCCGGATGGCCGGCCAATTGCCAGTCGAATTCAAAGGACGCTTCCACCGTTTTTGCGAAGCGCTCATTGCGAATACGCGCGCCTATCTCGTGGATCTGCTCAAGTGCTCGCCAGTCCCAGTTCTGGCTGCCAATGAACACCGCCTCCTCGTCGATCACCATGTATTTGGCGTGCAGCACCCCACCCGTCAATTCGTCCACGGGAAGAACGCGGATCGTGATGCCAGGTACTTGACGCAGGCGATCCACGCCCTCCTGGTTACTCTTCAGGAACGTGTGATCCACCAGCACCCGCACGGCGACACCTGCCGCAGCGCGCTCGGCAAGTGCGTTCAATACAGGCGAAAGTGCCCCGCCGCCCGGCTTGTCTGCAATGTAAAACGCGGCCACGTCGATGCTCTTGTGGGCCGAGCGGATCATCTGCAGCCATATGGCCTGCGTGCGCGGCACGCCTGGTTCACCATAGAACGTCCCCTCCGGCACGCTTTCAACGATCTGGAAGTCAGGCTCGGGAGCGCGCGTAACGGGCTTTGCGGCAACGATCGACAACGAACAGAGCCCCAAGCCCACGCATGCACAGATCAGCTTGAGCGTCGTTGACCGAACGCTTCGTGGCTTAAGGTGGACCCAGCAGAATGGCTTCTTTGTTTGAGACAGTTTCATGTGGGGACTCGTGATGCCTCGTGGGAAACGAAATGGCGGTATCGGTGCGATGTGGTTCGCCTGCGATCGCGCATTGGTGATCTTCCAGTTCCTCGGCACTGCCGCGGTTGCCCTGGTCGAGCGACGCCTTGATGCTGAGCAGGATGAATCCTGGACGGCCGTCCGGCGCTCGCGCTCCGACGACGGCGAGGCCATGACGACCCATGGCGTCTCCTGCAGGGAGTGCGGCCGCCAAGGACTTGAACGGATCAACCGATAGCGATTCGCCGCCCACCCATCGGGCGTCATAGGCATGCCCAAAGGGAGGCAGCGGCTGAGCCAGCTTCTGCCACTGGATACCGATGGTGGGAAGCAAGCGTTCCAGAACCTCGTGCACATCCGTCCGCACACAGTCGATATGGATGTGGAGCTGATCCTGTGATCGTCCGTAGCGGGAATTCACTGCGAGCATCAGCTGGTCACGCGGACGAGGTCCGTGCAACGCCGCCTCCACATATCGCTTCGCGTCCCAGGCGCGCGCGAAATAGTTGGGCGCGCGGTCCTTCTGCAATGCCGGATCTTCCACGCCGCTGATGCGGTCAAGCGGTATCACCAGGTACTGATAGCGCCCCTTCTGATCCTTCAGGATGGCGTAGCCACCAAGAGCTCCATCGCCTGGAACTACGATGCAAGGCGATGGCGGGTGGACGCGGGAGGCCGCTGCAGGCGCGCAGACTTGACCCAGCTTCTTCCAAAGTGCATTTCGGTCTTTGACGCCATCCGGTTCTCGCACCTGGCCATCGGCAGTGACTTCCTGCGACAGGCTTGCCAGCACGAGCCCGAGGAAAATCAGGCGCAGTCGCTTGTGCCAGGCTGCGCAGCTCATCATCGAACCCGTCGCCCAACGCCTGCCGGCCGTCCGTACCAAACGCTTGGCCGTCATGCCCGTTCGCCCCGGGCCAGCAGCCACATGGACACCACACCAGCGGCAATGCCGATGGCGGGCGCCAACCGCGCACTTCCGGTTGCCTTGAGCCACGCCGCGGGAAGGATGTCCGCCAATGCGACATACAGGATGGAGCCGGCGGCGAACGCCGCTGTCAACGCTGCTGCTCTCTCCGATGGCAAGGTCGCTGCCACGGCGAGCGCCCCGGCAGGCACGGCGATGGCCATGGCGAGCGACAGAATGAAGGCGCGCCGCGGATCATAGCCATTGGAAACAAGCACGCCGGCGCTCGCCATCTCACGGGGAATCTCGTGGATCGCAATAGCGGCAAGCGCCGCATATCCGGCCGCAGGACTCGCCAAAAAAGCGCCGGCCAGGATGATCCCATCGACGCAATGGTGAATAAAATCGCTGGCGAGCGTCATCCGCGCGGCCGGCGCGATCACGCTTGCGCTGAGGCCCCGGGCACGCACCACGTTCTCGACCAAGGCGAGAAATGTCGCGCCAATCATGAAAGCGAGCATGATCTCGCTCAGGTCGTCATGTGACCCCAACGCGTGCGGCAAGAGATGCAGAAGGCTGTCGCCGATCAGCAATCCCACGGCCATGGCCTGCAGCCATGGCAGCCAGCGAGTCCGCACGCCGCCAGGCATCCAGACTACGATGCGGGAGAACAAGGACGTCGCCCCAAGCACGAGGGACGCCAGGAAGATTTCGATCAGACGAGCATGCACGGATACGTCCCGATTGGCCGTTGCTTGACGACATCCATGCCCATCAATGAGGCCATCAAATGTTATGTTATAACATCATGGTGACGCACTGGGGCGACGGATACAGCCCTGCCAGAAGTCATGGCGCGCCAGTAAGGCCATGCGATTGCGCGCCATGCCGTGAGCCCCGGTATGCAGAAATGCGCAGAAATGCCCGCCGCCAAATTCATGGTGAAGCTTCATCCCCCCCTGCACAACGCATCGCTACTTCTTTTGACGGATGGCGCAGTTTGGTGCTTTCTGCGAATTCTTGAACGGTTCCGCGATACGAATCAGTGGACGCATAAACCGCCTTCATATCACTTGATGGCAGAGGTGCGCGCCATGGTTTCTCGGTACACGCGTCAATGCGTTCGCAAGTTCGTTTCGCCTCGCCCTCCTTCCACCCACGGGCGATGCACGGGGATCAATTTCATCGAGTCATTGCCGGGAACCTTGGCGATGGCTTCGTAGACTTTTGGTGCATCTGATATCCAGGAGCCGATCGTTCCATGGACAACGTGCGGGGGAATCGGCTGGGGGAAGCCATGCACGCACGTGGCGTCTATAAGCTCAGCGTCTTGGCCGCGCTGTTGGGCGTCACCGAAAGTGCCGTCAGTCGATGGCGGCACAGTGGCGCGATGACAGTGGAGAACGTCGCTTGCGCGGACGATGACTTCCTCAAGCAATGCACGGCAGCCACGCTGCCGCGCGGTCGAAGCAGGCCATGGACTGGCGTCATGAGCGCGTGAAGCCGGTCCATCCAACCCATCGCGTTCATGCCAAGGGGTTTGACCCCACTCAACATCGGCAAGGCGGTCAGCACGGTATTGGATACCACGCTGGTGACAACCCTCCCGTGGTCCGACTTTCAACGTGCCGCACTAGCCTTCCAGTCGGACGCACAAAAGACGCTGCAGGCACTTCGTGCGGATCTGCTTGATTACATGAATGAGGCTTATGCCACGGTACTGAAAGATGGTGATGAACCATAGGACAGATGGGTCATGACCCATCTCGCCGGATGCTGGCGCGTCCGGCGAGATGGAGTCGCCAAAGAGCACGATGCCATGGGTGGCACTGGGCATGTCTAGCCATGCGTGGAATCGACCCACTGACGTCGCCGTCGAAGGCGATATCTCGCGTCCTTGCAGGTCACTGGCCGGAACGGCTGTGTTTCATATCTCTGGCCAACGACTCGACATGGCCGATCCAGGCGGAAAGCAAATCGGCGTCTTCTTCCCAGAGCTCTCTCAGTTCGCTGGACTCGCCGCAGACGCGCAAGCATGCCTTCGAACCAAGCTCGGCCAGGGAGGAGAAGTCGAGTGAGGCCAGGCCTTCGCGCCAGGCTATCCGCGCTCCGGTTTCGTCATCGTCCAAGGGCTGCCCGTTCCTTGCCGACAGGATGACTGCCGCGCAAGCGAGCACTGCCTGGCCATCGTCATAGTCCACGTAGTCCACGGCAAGCGCGCGTTCGAATGCTGCTCGCATCACTGCTCGCGGGTCGGCCCGCGGAATGAGCTGTTCCTCGAGGAAATCCAAAGCGGTGTCATCGTCGAAGACTCTTGCAGCCCACGCACCCATCTGCTTCTCCTTACGTCAATAGCTGGTTGAAATGCTGCATTGGCGACACAGTCATTCCTTCAACCTGTGGCTGTCCTCGGCGGTCAGGTCCAGCCCGTAGACCTCTCGCAGCTTCTGGATGTGCTGCAGCGTCTTCGTCGAAAAGGGTTTCTTGTTCTCAAAGGCATGCAAGGCGATCCCTTCAATCAGATCACCCAATGAGATGTCCATGGTCTCGGCGAGGCTCTTGAGTACTTTCAAGATCCGCTTTTCGATGCGTACGCCTGTCTGCACGCGATCGATCTTCTTTTCGTCATTCATGGTGAATTTGTCGGTTGCCCAGATTCGAAATCAACTCTTGGCCAAGGACTTCCGGAACAGGAGGCTCCTTGGGCTGCGCTCCAGAAAAGGCTCTTCCTTGTAATCCAAGCTTCGGTAGAGGGCAACCGCGGAGACGAGATCCTGGCCGGTGTCGAACTCGATGGTCCGGGYACCCTTTCCCGCCACGAATTGTTCCGCCCGCATCATCAATGCCCGTCCCATGCCTGAGCGCCGTGCCGAAGGAACAATCCAGAGGCGATAGAGCCTGGCAAGTCCGGCTTCTGCAGCATGACTGACCACGATCATGCCCAGTACCGAGAGATCACGGATGGCGAAGATGACATGGGCCTGCTGCAGCTCCTCCGCAGAGAGTGAACCCTCCGGCTGGTCGTGGCCGCTCTGGCGAAGCTCGGCCGTCATATGCGAACTGATGCGATGAAACAGGCTGCAGTTCGCCGCCGTCTCCAGAAAATCGATCGTGTTGCTTGAGGTGATCGCGTCGTTCATTGGAGTTGCTCGATTCCGATTAGTGGGGTTGCGCGGTGGAGTGCGCAAGCATGCCGACGATCGCGTCGCGCCACTCCGGGCCCTGCGCCGTGAAGAACTGCTCGAACTCGGCGAGATACCTGGCATCGGCGTTTTTCAGCAGCGTGCGACTGCACCACACGTGCACGTGCACGGTTGCCGGGTCTCTCTGGCTCAGCGAAATGTCGTAGCGCGACACTCCCGTCGCTGGAATGAAGATGAGATAGCCGACCTTGCCCTGCGTGGGCTCGTAGCGATCCATGACCCAGGTTGCAGCGCCCCACTGCGACTTCGTCTGGAAAACGGCGCCGACTTCCTGGCCGCCACCGGCGGGGCGCACAAATTCAGGGTTCCAGTCGGGCGTCCACTCTCGCTCTTTTACCGGCCCAAAATAGGGCGCCAGCGCCGCCACGGTTCCCGGTAAGTCGAAGTCGAACTCGCGTTCTGCATACATCGATGGAGCTCCTGTATGGGATGAAGGGCTCGACACGCCGTGGATGCCGTGTGCGGCAAGCACACCGTGCCCCTCCTTCGCATCGCCTTGCGAATGCACCATCGCCACTCCCAGGCCGATCGCCAGGGACGCGGCTACAGGGCCGATCAGTATCATCTTCATGCTCATTGAAACCCCCAGCCAGGTAGGTGGCTCTCGACCACGCCGTCCGCTCATTGCAATTTAGGTACCTTGGTACCACGGTACATCATAAAGCCGAAATGACCTGCCGTGCAAGCGGGTCGCCGGGCGTGGCTCCTGCCCTCGCGGCCGAATGAACACGCACTCCACGGTCCGTTGTCAGGACAATGGCCCGCGAGTAAGTTGCATCCATGGCGCTTAAACGGATGGACAACGTAGGCATCGTGGTCGAGGACCTCGACGCGACGATCGCTTTCTTTCGCGAGCTCGGCCTCGATCTCGAGGGGCGGACCATGATCGAAGGAGCATGGGCCGGACGTGTCACGGGATTGGGCGATCAACGCGTCGAGATTGCCATGATGCGCACACCCGACGGCCACAGCCGGCTCGAGCTCTCCCGGTTTCTCGCTCCGCCAACGATCGCCGATCACCGGAACGCCCCGGTGAACGCGCTGGGCTACTTGCGCGTCATGTTCACCGTGGATGATGTCGATGAGACGCTCGAGAGGCTTCGCAAGCGTGGCGCGCAGCTTGTGGGCGACGTCGTCCAGTACAAAGACGCGTATCGCCTCTGCTACATCCGCGGTCCTGAAGGACTGCTTATTGGACTCGCCCAGGAACTTGGCTGACATCCCGGGCCCATGAACCGGCTCAGGGCCTCTGAGGTGAGTGATCCACGATATCGCCGGGCATCAGCTTGCGCGTGCGCCAGTGCCCGCATGAGGGCATGGCTTCAGGCGAACAGGCACTAGGGAAGCTTGAACTTTCGCGTGGCGCGTACCGGCCAGATCGAGGTGAAGCTCGATCCGCCAGCCACCCGGAATGCCGCGGAAACGCCGTTCGTTATGCCCAGTTCTTCCAACACGTCTTTTGCGCGCCGAAAGGATAGCCGCGGATCGGACGCGAGCATGAAAAGATTGATCTCTTTGGGGCTGACATCGTAGCCCTCCAGCTCGACGGTATGGCCCAGGGCCTCCTTCAGCCTTGCCTCGATCGTTGCGAGGAAGGCTTCGTCGGCCAGCGACTTGCGCCAGAACTTGATGATGAGTTGATAGTCCATCGATCGATTGTAAGCGCAACTACCTGCGCTATCGTCAACAGCCTTTCACCATGCGGCAAGCCACCGGGCAAGCAAGTGTCTGCGCATCTTCAGGCGAGTACACTGTTCGCATACTGGCCCGTCATCGCCACACCCAGGTGCAACGACATGAACGCCCCCAGCGCCGTCGAGTCCCCTAGTGTTTCCGTGACACCCAGGTCGTCGTCGACGGCTTCACGGCTGGTCTATCGTCATACGCTGCCGATCCGGATCATGCACTGGATCAATGTGATCGCATTGACCCTGATGCTGCTCAGCGGCCTGCAGATCTTCAATGCGCATCCCAATCTCTACTGGGGCAACCGCTCCGACGAGGGCACCGCCTGGCTGGCCCTGGATGCACATGAAGATACGGCCGGCAATCTGGTCGGCACCACGCGGGTTGGCCAGCACCAGGTCACCACGACCGGCGTACTGGGCGTGTCCAAAGGCAGCGACGGCACGCCGACCGCGCGGGGTTTTCCCTCTTGGCTGACGGTGCCCAGCGCGGGCTGGCTGGCCATGGGTCGGCGCTGGCATTTCTTTTTTGCCTGGGTGTTTGTGCTCAATGGGCTTTGCTATATCGCCTACTCATTCGCGCATAAGCACCTGCAACGCGATATGTGGCCGACACGTGCGGACTGGCGTGGCATCGGCCGCTCCATCGTCGATCACATCCGGTTCAAGCACCCCCATGGGGACGAGGCGCTGCGCTACAACATTCTGCAACGGCTTGCTTATCTGACCGTGATCTTCATCTTCGGCATCGGCATCGTATTGATGGGCCTGGCGATGTCTCCGCGCCTGGATGCGGTGCTTTCGCCCCTGGTCGAAGCGGTGGGTGGACGCCAGTCAGCAAGGTCGATTCACTTCATCATCGCCTGGGCGTTTGTCGCCTTCGTGGTGATTCATGTCTTCGAGGTATTGGTGAGCGGGGTCTTCAACCAGTTGCGCGGCATGATTACCGGCTACTACAAGGTCAAGCCCGGACCGGCGGCGACTGTCGATGCCAAGCCTGAGCCAGCGGCGCCCGCCATGTCTCCCGAGCGCGCCACTGCCGAACAAATGCCGATCGTGGAGGACCCCCGCCATGAGTGATCGCCGATCGTTTCTGCGTATGGCCGGCATGGGGGCCGCGGGCATTTTCCTCGCGGGTTGCGACCGTATTTCCCAGAGCGGCCTGGGTGCCCGGGTATTGGGCAGCGCCGAAGGATTGAATCGTCGCGTGCAGACGCTGCTGTCGCCCTCCACCGCCATGGCAAAGGAATACTCCGAGGCCGAGATCTCCCCGGTGTTTCATCCCAATGGCACCACCATGCCGGACACGCCTGCCTATCAGGCATTGATGGCCAACCAGTTCCGCGACTACAAATTGCAAGTGGACGGACTGGTGACGCATCCGGCGATGCTATCGATTGACGACCTGAAGGCGCTGGATGACCGCACCCAGATCACCCGGCACGATTGCGTGGAAGGCTGGAGCGCGATCGGCAAGTGGCGCGGCACTGTGCTCTCGGCCGTGCTCGACCACGTGGGCGTGAGTCCACAGGCAGCCTTTGTCGTCTTTCATTGCTTTGACGAAATGGACGCGGACACGCCGTACTACGAAAGCGTGGACATCCGCGAAGCAAGACATCCGCAGACTTTGCTGGCCTTTGAATTGAACGACCAGCCGCTGCCGGTACCGAACGGCGCACCCTTGCGCCTGCGCCTTGGCCGGCAGCTTGGTTACAAGCAGGCCAAATACATCAGCCGCATCGAGCTGGTGAGCTCGTTCAAGGATATCGGCGACGGCAAGGGCGGTTATTGGGAAGACCAGGGTTACGAGTGGTACGCGGGCATCTGACCCGAGGCCGGAACCCGGGTCGCACAGCGCACGTGGAGTCCGGACTTGTCCATGGTGCTTGGACAAGTCCGGATCGACCGCGATGGCCTCGACGCAATGCCTGTTACATCGGCGGCGCAGTACCGTTCAGCCCGACTGCCACGAACCCGGCAGCCACCGGATTGCCCGGCTTGCCGGCCACGAAGACCTTCGCACCTTTGACGATGGCGCTCTTGTCGGCTGGCGCGAAGGTCACGATCGGCGTGTTCGCCGTGACATTGATCGTCTTCTCGCCCGAGCCGTAGTCGACCACCAGCGTGCGCGCGCCACTGCCATCAGCCGTCTTCACCGTGCCGTTGGTCATCGCCGAATGCATGGCCGAACCACCGGCTGCGCTGCTCTTGACGGTGCCATTGGTCATCGCCGACGACTTCACGCTGCCGTTGGTCATGGCCGACCCGGCACCGCCATGGGCGGGCAGATCCCAGGCGTAGTCACCCAGGCCCGTGCCCTTCATCGCCGGCGGAAACACCACGACTTCCAGGGCGTTGGCGGCGGCGCCGTGCGGCACATTGGCCGAACCAATGTAGGAGCCTGGCTGGATCGCATCCAGATTGCTGGGCACCACGCCGGCGATATGGGTATCGGCTGCGATCGCGACGTTCTGCGCGCCCGTCGCCGTCTGCACCGTAAAGCCCGTGGCGGTGACATCCGTCACCGTGCCGCGCACATGCACCGCTTGATCCGCGGCGATGGCGGGTACGGCGGTCGCCATGGCGATGGCCATGCCGGCGAGCAACAGCGTTCGTTTCAAAGTTCCATATGTCATGACTAACAACCTCCAGTGGATATCTCGGATCAGGTGTGACCACTGTTACTTCGCCTGGAATCAACTGAAGGTTACTCAGGAGATGTTGGAACGGCATGAAGATGGAGCGAGCAGAGGCGACCCGGGCGCCGTACGAGCCTCAGGCCGGCCAAAGCAGGAACCGCGCCAACGCCCGCTCAAGGCGCAATCCGCACGTGATGGCCTTTGGAAGGTCATGCAGCGAGCAGCACCGTTGCCGTTGGACGGCGCGACTTGCGCAGGACTACTGAGCCTCGCGCTCTCTACGCGCATGTCGCGAGACAGGCTAAACAGGAGGCGCACATCGGGCTTCGTGTCTGCAAAAGGTTGACGGTCGATTCACCTGCCCCGTGAGAATCGTTGCGCTGCATGAGGTGGATCGACGTTGCGCGATCCCATGAGACGCCACCCAGTCACGACCAGGCAAGCCGCCATGGCGGCGGGAAGACAGCCATGTCACTACGCGACTACGCCCGCAAGCGGCACTTCGACAAAACGCCGGAGCCTCGTCCAGAAAAGTCCGTCGGAAAGGCCGGGCGTGAACTGTTTGTGGTGCAACTGCATCACGCGCGGCGGCGCCATTACGACTTCCGGCTGCAGGTGGGAGACGTACTGAAGAGCTGGGCCTGCCCCAAGGGACCCAGCTATGACCCCAAGGTGAAACGGCTCGCCGTGGAGGTGGAAGACCATCCGGTGTCGTATGCCTCCTTCCACGGCGATATTCCCGATGGCTACGGCGCAGGTCACGTCGATACCTTCGACACGGGGGTGTGGGCGACCTCGGGCGATGCGGAGGCGCAACTTCAGAAAGGACATCTGCGCTTCGAGCTGTTCGGCCAGCGGCTCAAGGGTGGCTGGCACCTGGTTCGAGGTCATCGCCAGGAAAAGAAGCCCGTGTGGTTCCTGATCAAGGACGAGGATGCCTATGTGTCCAAGGTCGAGGCCGATGACCTGCTCGACGCGACCATGGTTGCCAGCACCAGGCGAGCATCGGGAAAGAGCGGCGGCGCGAAAGAGGTGGTGGAGAAGTTGACGCACTCAAAGCGCAGACACGCTCCAACCGCCGGCAAGCGACGCGTGTCGCCCTCGCGATGGATCGCCAAAGTCGAGGGCGCCAAGAAGCGAGTTGCACCCAAGGGCTTTTTCAAGCCGGAGTTGGCGACGTTACGCGACGCGCCTCCCACGGGTGACGACTGGCTCAACGAGGTGAAGTGGGATGGCTATCGCATCCTCACCTCGATCACCGACGGACACGTGGAATGCTGGTCGCGCAACGCCCTGCCCTGGACCCACAAGCTGCCCGAGATCAGGCAGGCCATCGAGGCGCTCGGGCTGAACTCGGCGCAGTTGGACGGCGAACTGATTGCCCTCGTCGATGGACAATCGGACTTCAACGCCCTGCAGCAGACCTTGTCGGGCGAACGCGCGTCGCCGCTGGCCTATGTGCTGTTCGACCTGCCTTATCTGGAAGGCTACGACCTCTCCCGCTCGCCCCTGATCCATCGCAAAGAGGCGCTGCAGCGCCTGCTCCAGGACGCCCCATCCCAGCTTGCCTATAGCAGCCACATCGTGGGTGGCGGCGAAGCGGCCTTTGAGAGTGCGAGCGCCCACCACCTCGAGGGCATCATGTGCAAGCGCGTCGGTTCGCCTTATCGGGGTGGACGTGGCGACGACTGGGTCAAGGTGAAGCGCCTGCAGTCCGATGAGTTCGCCGTGGTGGGCTATACCGCTGCCAAGGGATCGAGGAAGGGATTTGGCTCGCTGTTGCTGGCCAGGCCTGCGCCCGCTGGCGAGTGGAGTTACGTAGGTCGCGTGGGTTCAGGCTTTACCGACGCGATGCTGCGTGAACTCACCCGCACGCTGGCGCGCGCCGGCTCGCGTTCGCCCACCATCAAGCATGCGAGCGAAGCGCCTCGCGATGCCCACTGGATTGCGCCGACCGCGGTGGCCGAGGTGTTCTATCGCGGCATCGGCAATCACGGACTATTGCGGCAACCCAGTCTCAAGGCCATGCGGCCGGACAAGTCACCCAGGGACTTACGCAGTGGCGATCGCACCGGCAAAAGCCATGTGGCTGCAAAGTCCCGCCGTGGCACGTCGACCGAACCGGCAGGCATCGTCATCACACATCCCGATCGCGTGGTCTATCCCGGGGAAGGCATCACCAAGCAGGACATCGTCGACTACTACACGGCAGCCATGACGTGGTTCCTGCCTGGCGTCATCAACCGGCCGATGTCCGTGATTCGTTGGCCAGGCGGCATCAACAAGCCCAGCTTCTTCCAGAAGCACTTGCCAACCGGCGGCCTCAATCATGTCGGCTCCGTCCGCCTGAAAGAGGAAACCGGCGCCTCTGCTGTCTACCTCTATCCGGACAGCGCGGACTCGATCATCGAGCTGGTGCAATACAACGCGATCGAGTTCCATCCCTGGGGTGCGCATATCGATGACCCTGATGGCGCCGATCGCATCGTGTTCGATCTGGACCCAGGCCCCGATGTCGAATGGACCCGCGTGAAGGCCGCCGCTCGCCTGCTCAACAAGCTCCTGGATCAGCTTGGCTTGAAGAGCTTCCTGCGCACCACCGGTGGCAAAGGGCTGCACGTCGTGGTGCCCTTGAAGCCGGTGGCACCGTGGGACGAGGTGAAGTCCTTCGCGCACGGCTTCGCGCAGGCGCTCGAATCGATGTACCCGCTGGAGTTCGTGTCGGTCAGTTCCAAGACGCGACGCGCAGGCAGGATCTACGTGGACTATCTGCGCAACGGCCGCGGCGCCACGGCAGTGGCGTCCTATTCGCTGCGTGGCCGCCCAGGCGCACCTGTCGCCATGCCCTTGCGCTGGAGCGAGCTGAGCCGCCTGAAGAGTGCTTCGCAGTTCGACATGCGCTCTGCTCTTGCACGACTGAAGCGGCAACGTGCCGACCCTTGGGAAGGCATCGACACGACCAGGCAGAGCCTGGCGACAGTCATGAAGGCGCTCGAAGCGAGATCGTAGGCTCGGTCACCGATAGGTGGCCCAGCCTCCTGTGCAGCCTTCAGGCGCTGTCGTTCGCCGCCGATGCATTGAGTGCCGACGCCACGGCGGCGTCGCCGCTGACGATGTCCTTCCACTGGAGTTCCGTGCCCTTGCGATGACCGCGAGGCGTCAACTTCAAACCATTCGCGTCGAGCACCAGGGTGTAGGTCTCGCCATCGATGGTGACTTCGCGGCGCAGGGTTTTGTCGAGAGGTGTCATGGAAGGCTCCGTGGGTTCTCGTTCGTGCGTGATGGTACTACCCTCGGCGCGTCATGGTGACCGGTCCGCGACATCGCACATCCACCACAGAACGTCGACAACATCGATACATGCAGCCACGCACAGTTCATCGTTTCGCCAGTCAGCCCATGTCATGAAATTTTCACGCCGAGCGGCCTTGATCGTCTTCATCGTCGCACTGCTGGTTATCCTTGCCGCAGGTTTCTACCGCGCCGCGATGCATGAAGATTTGCGGCCCGAGCCGGCGCCTGCGACATCGGCACAGCAGCCATAACAAGCCGCGCCGGCAATTTACACACCGCCGCAACGAGCGATGCGGAAGGATGCACGGGCGATCGGCTGCGAGTCCGCACTACCCAGGCTGGATTCTCCGACCGGGCAAGGACATCAAGGCCATTCGCACCGGGGCAGCGTCCGTACCGCATTCGGACCCTGCCCCTCTTTTTGTCTCACTTCGCAGCCCTCAGGACTCCAGCCATGCCGATCCGGAAAAACAGGGCCCTCACCCAGGCGTTGCCCATGGCCTGGTGGTGGGAACTGGCGGCGAAATCGACACAGATGCTGGGCGCCTCGGCGGAGGTGGTCCTGCGGCGCAGTGCTCAGATCAGTGGCATGAGCAACCCGCCCTCCGCGGCCGATCAAAGGGAATTGACCACGATGGTGACGGAGAAGGTGGCAGCCGCGCAGCAATCAGCCACAGCCATGATGATGAGCGCGAGCGCCACCGCCTCGCAGTTCTGCTGGAACCAGTGGATGGCGAGCACGGGACTGAGCGGTCGCAAGGCCGTCACCTCCTCTGGCATCGCCGCCAGCGCATCGCGCTCGTCTGCCGCCATGCTCACGGCCGGTCTGCAGCCGTATCGCCAGCGGGCGATGAGTAATGCCAAACGGCTGCGCAAACGCCGACCCAAGCGGTGACTTGGTCTATGGACGGCCGTTTGCAGGAGCGCACTGGTGCGCGACCACCTGGGGGAGCGGTGTTACGGTGGCGCTTCGGTCGCGCACAAGTGCGCTCCTACAGGGTCGCGCGCGGTGGCGTTTAACCTCAGCGCTGCCGGACCAGGCGTTTTGCTTCCAATCGCTCGATCATTCCATCGACCTGCGATAGTTCGACGAGGACGGCGTCGCGGCGTTCGTTGACGCTTAGACCGGGCGCCGGTTCCTGCAGGCCCATGCGCAGCAATTGCAGTGAGCCGGTGATGCGATGGAGCACATCGCGCTGGGCGGTTGTATCGCCCGCCTTCACCGCCTCGTCGAATCTGGCGAGATCCGACCGCCCCGCTTCCAGCAGGCCGTGCAACAGCGTCTCGACTTGTTCTTCCGAACCGAAGATGGCGACCAGCTGAGTCACTGCATCGTCACTGGCCTGGGTTTGCCGATCGACGACTTTCGCCAGGCTGCCGACCATGCTTTCAATCTTCTGTTGCAACTCTTCCAGGCGGGCAGGCTTGGCGAGGAAGTCGTCCATGCCGGCCCGCCGGCACTTTTCCACCTGCTCCGGCAACGCGCTGGCCGAGAGCGCAATGATGGGCATATGGGCGCCCGTTTCGACTTCCGCATCGCGTATGCGCTGCGACAGCGCATAACCATCGAGCACGGGCATGTGACAGTCGGTCAGCAGCAGGTCGTAGTGGGTGGCAGCCAGCGCCTCCCAGGCGCGCTGGCCATCCTCGGCCATGGTGCATGCGTAACCCAGAAGATCCAGCTGTCGCTCGATCACGGCGCGATTGATGGGATGGTCTTCGGCCACCAGGATCCGGGCGGAGCGCGCCTGGCGGGGCGCGGCAACGCTTTCCTTGTCGCCAGCCGAGTCCAGGCCCAGCGCCGCGCGGCACGCCTCTACCGCTGACCGCCACAACAAGGGACTGCCGCAGAGCATCATCTTGCCGCCTTCACGATAAAAGCCCCGCGTATCGGTATCGGGTATCACGTGAATCGCCGGCACACCCTCCACGATGACGCCTTGCTCGATCAGACGCGCGTCCGCGATATAGACGTCCGCATCGTCTTTACTGAGTTCCACGACGTCCTCCGCATCCGTCTCGATCACGCTAAAGCCCATCGCAGACAACGCGTTGGCCAACTCGCGTTCGAACATGCCGTCACGCGTGCAGACCAGGGCCCGCTTGCCTTCGATACCGGGAATGATGCTGGTGCCCTGCAGCACCGGTAGCACCACTTCGACGGTGGCTCGCGTGCCCTCGCCCACCTTGCTTTCAAGGCGAACGTCGCCGCCCATCATGCCCGCCAGGCGGCGACAGATGCTCAGGCCCAGGCCCGTGCCGCCAAAACGTCGGGTGGTGGACGCCTCCGCCTGGGTGAACGGCTGGAACAGGCGATTGAGTTGATCAGGCGAGATGCCCATGCCCGTATCGGTGACGCTGAATCGCAGGCGCTGCCCTCCCTTGACCTCGTCGAGCAGATCGATACGCAGCTTGACGTGTCCGGACGCGGTGAACTTGAGGGCGTTGCTGATCAGGTTGTTGATGATCTGCCGAATGCGATTGGCGTCGCCTCGATATTCCGACGCGAGTCGCCAGTCCAGCACCAGGTAAAGGCGCAGGTGTTTCTCTTGCGCCCGTGCCGCGAAGGTGCCCACCGCACTGTCGGCCAGCAGGCGCAGGTCGAATGCCTGCGGCTCCAGTTCGAGCTTCTCGGCCTCGATGCGCGAGAAATCCAGGATGTCGTCGAGGATCTGCAGCAGCGCCACCGCCGAATCCTGCGCCATGCCGACCATGTGCGACTGCTCGGTGCTCAGCGGCGTCTTGGAGAGCAACTCCACCAACCCCAGTACGCCGGCCATGGGCGTGCGGATTTCGTGACTCATCATGGCCAGGAACGCACCCTTGGCGGCCACCGCCGCCTCGGCCGTGGCCTTCGCCTCCACCAGTGCCCGCTCCTGTTCCTTCTCGATGGTGACGTCGGCGCAGTAGACGCTCCAGAAATAGCCGCCTTTCCCACTGGGCTTGGGTTCCCCGCCCAAGGCGCGAATCCAGCGCGTCACGCCGTTCACCCTGGTCTTGAACTCGACCACGCCMGAATGCTTCGATCGCAGGCTTTGATCCACCGCCTTCTGGACCATCTCGCGATCCTCATCGACGGCCGCTTCGAGCGGGCCGGCGTGGCCGGCAAGAATGTCCTCGCGGGACATGCCGAAGATGGCCATCGAGGGCCCGCTCACTGATTCATAAGTGCGGCGGTCCGCGGCATCCACGTGCAGACGGATCACCACGCCAGGGAGATTTTCGTTGGTGTCGACCAGTCGCTGCTCGGATGCACGAGCCCTCGCTTCGGCATCCCTCATGCGCTTATAGGCAAAACCGATGATGGCCACGATGGACGCCACCACCAGCAATCCGATCAGCACCCAGTTCCACGGCACGCCGTAGCTGTAGTCGGCGCGCAGCCAGCGCGTGCGGATCGCCTGCCGCTGATTGTCCTTGACGCCCGCAATCACGCGATCGATCAAGCCCGCAAGACGGGCCTTGTCGCGACTGACGCCAAAGGTGATGTCCTGATCCAGACCCGCCGGCGCCACCACTCGCAGGGTGGCGGCATAGCGATCGCGGATCAGCGCATCAATGGCAGGCAAGGTGCCGATGTAGGCCGACACTTCGCCTTTTTCGACCAGGCGCAACCCTGCTTCATTGCTGGCGACCGGCACCAGTTCGCTGCGCGGCAGCAGCATCTTGAGACCGGCGAGCAGACCCGCCTCTTCGCGAACAGCCACCTTCTTGCCGCGCAGGTCTTCCGGGCCGGCGATCGCGGCGCCATGCAGCGGCGCCACGATGACTTCAGGAAACCGCTCGTACGGGCGGCTGAATACCATGGCCCCGGCGTCGTAGTCGGCGGGCATCGCGGCCGCGACCATGTCCACTTCATTGGCGCCGACGCGGCGTTGCAGTTCGTCCAGGTCGCGTGCAGGCACCAATTCAAAACGCAGGCCCAGCTCTTTCTTGATCAGCGAGAGATAGTCTTCGGCCAGGCCATCGAGCATGCCGTCCTTGTTGATGAAGCTATACGGATAACGATCGGTTTCGTAGCCCACGCGCAGCGTGCCCAGGCCGGCGAGCCACTGGCGGTCGGCATCGGAGATCGCCGTGCTGCGTGGAAGCGGCGCAGTGAAGTCTTCGTCCATACCCCATTGCTGTCGAAGACTGGCCAGCTGGTTCGCCGGCACGGTGGCCTCGGCCTTGCGCAGGATGGAGGCCAGCACCAGGTGATCGCGCGGCACCGCCAACGAGGCCTGCAGCGGCGGGATATCGGCAAGGCGCTGAAGGATGGTGACGTCGTCGTGCTCGCGCTCCGTCAGCAGCCAGCGCGTGCGTGCGGAGGAACCGATGTACGCGTCGGCCACGCCCTGGGCCACCATGTCCAGCGCCTCGCGGCCATCGTCGGTGAAGATGAGTGTGGCCTGGGGGAAACGATCCTTGATGATCTTGTTGTAGACGCGGGCGACGCGCTCCATCGCGATCCGCCCATGGACCACATCGGCCTCGGTGCGGACCTTCAGGTCACCCTTGCGAGCAACCAGCACCAGGCTGGCTTCGACGTAGGGGTTGAGGTATTCAAGGCGATCGCTACGCCGGTACGGCTGGCCCACCAGCAAGTCGAAAGGAATGGGCTTGCCCGAATCGCTGAAGGTCACCGCATCCCAGTCCGTGAACGGACGAAACTGCAACCTGAGTCCTACACGGCCAGCGAGCAGCTTGGCGTATTCCACGCCAATGCCTTCGGCCCCGCCCGCCACCCAGGCCTCGATGGGAAAGTGATTGCCCGCAAAAATGCCGACGTCGACCACAGGGTGCCGAGCGATCCAGGCCGACTCCTCTGCGCTCAGCGCGACCTGGGCGTCCGGCTTGACCGGCACATCCGGCGGGACCTGCGTGGCGAATGCAACGAACGACAGCGACGCGCACAGCAGGAACAGCGACCACAGCACCCACCGACAGCCCCCCTGCCGCGACCCACTGGAAGGTGAGGCAATCATGGTCAGGCCGTGAAAGCGATGCATAAACGTGCCCAGCCTTGTCGATTCGATCAGTCAGATTAGGCGCACACGATCGACAGCATCTATAAGAATAGTCTCAATTGCAGGCGGTGGCGCTGGTTGATTCATGGGCGCTGTTTCGTGACTCCCAAGCTGCCGCAGCGGGGCCTGGCTGTGGGCGTCCGGACGTCGTCGTCAGCGCGCTCCAGGGCATGCATTGCGCGGTCGTGCTGCCGTTTCGGCGACAGCCAGCTTTGCGCCGCTACGCTAGGCAAACCCTGGGAAACCCGAGGTATCGCCATGACTGCAGTTACGAAGACGCCGCTTGAACACGTCAACGATGTGCTGGCGCAACTCAAGGAAATGCGTCACTACGCAAAGAACAACGTAGAAGCGCTGACGGCGCAGTGGTTACTGTTCGACGGCGAGCTGAAGAAGCTCAAGCAGGCCGGTTCCATCGAGACGCTGATGACGCGCCAGAGCGAATTGCACGATGCACTGAACGACCAGATCGCCACGTTCGAGGAGTTGGCCGTGACGCTGCAACCTCCTCCGGAAGAGACCTAGCCACGCGGGATGCCGCGTCCACGCGAAACGTTTTTCGCACGACGTGTCGAATCCGCGTCCTGCCGTTCGTCATGACAGTGAGGGCAGGCATTGTGCCCGCCTCAGGGTGTTCACGGGAGTCGTCATGCCACAGTATCTGGTTGCCATTCATCACCCCGACAACTATGACCCGTCGCAGGAAGGCGAAGCGATGATCAACGATATCCACCGGCTCAACGAAGAGATGATCGCCGCAGGCGCCCGGTTGTTCGCCGGCGGCCTGGAGTCGCCTGGCAAGGCGAGGTCCCTGCGCAAGCAGTCCAGCGGCGAGTTACTGGTTACCGACGGCCCGTACGCCGAGGCCAAAGAGCATGTTGGCGGTTTCTGGATACTGGATGCCGCCAACATGGACGAGGCGCTGAGCTGGGGACGCAAGGCCGTCGTCGCCTGCCGGGCACCGGTTGAGGTGCGCGCCTTTCTCCGCCATAGCTGACCGCTTCTGCCTGGGAGGCTTTCCATGGCCACGCTTGTCTTCGCAATGAACCAGTCCCTCGATGGCTATGTCGACCACGACAAGTTTGGGCCCAGTCCATTGCTGTTTCGTCACTTCGTAGAGCAGGTGCAGAACCTGACGGGCAGCGTGTACGGCCGCCGCATGTACGAGATCATGCGCTACTGGGACGAAGACTCTCCCGAGTGGAACACAGACGAACGCGACTTCGCCATGGCGTGGCGGCGCCAGCCGAAATGGGTCGTGTCGCGCACGCTGTCGTCGGTCGGCCCCAACGCCACCCTTGTCGCCGATGACTTCGAGGCTGCCATACGGCGGCTCAAGGCCGAGCTCACCGGGGAGATCGAAGTCGCCGGTCCCGGTCTGGCGCACAGCCTCACTGAGCTTGGTCTTATCGACGCGTATCAGATCTATCTGCACCCCGTCGTGCTTGGTCAAGGCAGGCCGTACTTCGCCGGCCCTCGGCCGCGGCTTCGCCTCGTGGCCAATGATGTCATCGACGGGGATGTGATCCGACTGACCTACGTTTCCGCCTGATGGCGCGCTGGCTCCGACGGACGCCAGCGACTAACTCCACCATCTCCACCGTGGCAAGTACAAGCTTGCCGTATGGGGCTGCCCGCCGCTGTCCGGTGCGGCGCCGATGGCGCCCGTGGCGACAACGGGCCCGGTGGGCTGGCCCGTCGGCGAGCCACTGATGGGCTCTACCGATACCGCGAGGGCGGCCGTGGGTCCCAGTTGCGCGAGCAGAACCGGATCGAGCTTCAACGTGGTAGGCGCGTTGGCGGCAATCATGCCGACCGAAATGGGCTTTTGACCTGAAGGCACCAGCCACAACTGCGGCGCCTTGCCTTGGGCGAACGAGGTCGGCGCCACCGGCACGACGATGATGCGGGCCTGTTGGATATCCATCGTAGCCGTCCAGCCCACCTGACCATTCGTCTGGGTGATGGTCGATGCCATGAACGCAACCGCTGGCGCGCCCGGCCTCGTGCGCGGCCCCATGCTCACAAACAGCAACAGCAGGCACGCCGCGGCCAAGGTGCTCGCGCCCAGGCCGAACCAGTGCCAGAAACGCAGGCTGTCCCACAGGCGGGGCCGGGTGTATGCGCGCTCCCGTGTATCCATGCGCAGCGCCTGCTGGATGCGAGTCCACACATGATCGGGCGGCTCGACCGGCGCAATCTCCTCACTCATGGGCTGCAATCTGCGATGCCAAAGCTTCACGGCGGTAGCGGCCTCGTCGCTGGTTTGCAGCTCGTGTGCCACGGCGGCGCGCGCATCGGCATCCAGCACGCCAAGCACATATTCGGCGTAGCGCAGCTGGGAGTCGTCGTGGTTCAGTGGTGTATTCATGCGTCCAGGCACGTGCGAAGTTGCAGCAGGCTGGCGCGTCCATGCTGCCGGCCATCACCCATGGCGAAAGCGAAGTAACGCCCAGTGCAAGACCCACCCCAAGAAGCATCGAACGTACGCGTTGATTGCTCTTCATGTTCATCTCCGTAGCTGGCGACTTCCGACTGGAAGCACTGTTAGATACGGATGCGCGCGGTCAACGGATGCACAGGCGCCAAAAAAAACTTAAGCGCCTGGCGTCGGCGAGCTAGGTAAAACTACTGGATGCACTTGATGGGTTTTACCGATGCAGGCATCGATGCTGCCGGCGCAAGCTGAGCGCCAGCTCGCGGCCCTGCGCTAAATCTCGATGCCGCACGTGCCCGCTACGGCCATGGTCGCTGCGCCCGCCGCAACAGCCGTGACCCTCGCGCCTTGTGGACATCATCCGTCGCCCGTTTACAACCATCGGAAACGCCATGCGCATACCGACCTTACGCACCGCCCTTGGCATCGCCATACTCAGCACCGCGTACGTCCACGCAGGTACGGCGCCGACGGACGTTACGCCCGTCACGATCAACAACTTCGCCCGCGCCGAATCCGATACCTACCTCGCGTCCCTGGTAAAACGCGGCGGCCTCGGCGTTCTTCGTTCCGAACGCGAACCCGCCTCCATCGACAAGCAGGATGTCATCCGTCTCAACCGCGACACGCTCTATACCTTTGGCGTCTTTGACCTGGATGCCGGCCCGGTCACCATCACCCTGCCCGACGCCGGCAAGCGCTTCATGTCGCTGCAAGCCATCAATGAAGACCACTACGTGCCTGCCGTGGTTTACGGCGCGGGCAGCTACACCTTCGACAAAGAGAAGGTGGGCACTCGGTATATGGCCGTTGCCATCCGCACCCTGGTCGACCCCAACGACGCAAAAGATCTGCAGGCCGTCCATTCACTACAGGACGCCATCAAGGTCTCCCAGGCAAGCCGCGGTACGTTCGACGTGCCGCATTGGGATCCGGTAAGCCAGAAGAAGATCCGCGATGCGCTGCTCGTGCTTGCCTCATCCGCCAACGGTTTCAAAGACGCGTTCGGCAAGAAAAGTGACGTCGACCCCGTCGCGCATCTCTTGGGCACCGCAGCCGGCTGGGGCGGCAACCCCGACAAGGACGCCACCTATCTCGGCGTCACGCCGCCAAACAATGACGGCAAGACGGTCTACCACCTCACCGTCAAAGACGTACCGGTCGATGCCTTCTGGTCGATCAGCGTCTACGACGCCAAAGGCTATTTCGAGAAGAACGCACTGAACGCGTATACGCTCAACAACATCACCGCCAAACGCAGCGCCGACGGCTCCATCGTCGTCCAGTTCGGCGGTTGCAATGGCACGATCCCCAACTGCCTTCCCATCATGCCCGGCTGGAACTACACCGTCAGGCTTTACCGGCCGAGGGACGCGATCCTGAGCGGCGCCTGGAAGTTTCCGGAGCCGACGACTTAGGACCCCAGGGGCACGACATCCCCGGTGCATAGCTTGGCTGGCTCAATACGACCACCACCCCATGGGCAGCGTGCGAAGGCGGCAAGCATTCGTCGCGAAATAACCAGGAGAATGAACCGTGGCCATGCTACTGATGAAGGACGCAACAGGGCCGGATGTCACGCAATTGCGCAAGAAACTGGCATCGGCACTGCAGGCAGACGCCGGGGCGTTTCCCGGCCTGGCGGCGGGCAATCGTTTCGACGACCTCACTGACGCCGCGGTCCGACGCTGGCAATCGGGCATTGGCCTGGTGGCGGATGGGATCGTTGGTCCGTATTGCCAGAGCGTCCTGGGCATGATCGCCTTGCAGGCGACCGACGTGCCAATCACCGTGGATGCGGTTAAGCAGCTCTTCCCAGCCACCAAGGCGTCCAATATTGCCCGCAACCTTCCCTATGTGGCGGCAGCGTTGAATGTCGTCGGGTTGCGCGATCGCCCGATGATCTGCGCCGCGCTAGGCACCATTCGCGCGGAGACCGAAGGCTTCGTGCCTATCTCCGAGTTTCCCTCGCACTTCAACACGACGCCGGGCATGCCAGCCTACAGCGCCTACGATGGGCGCACCTCGCTCGGCAACACACAGCCCGGTGATGGCGCGCGCTTTAAAGGCCGTGGCTTTGTGCAGCTGACGGGAAGAGCGAACTATCACACCTACGCGGCGCAGATCGGCCTGGATATCGAAAGCTTTCCGGACCTGGCGAACGCGCCTGAAGCGGCAGCCGTGCTGCTGGCCGTGTTTCTCAATCATGCCGCTGACAAGATGCGCGCGGCGCTTGCGTCCAACAACTACGCCGCAGCGCGCAAGCTGGTCAATGGCGGCACCTACGGGCTCGACAAGTTTCGCAGCGTGTTTCAGCTGGCGGACTCGGTGTGGCCGGTGGTTGCCCGCGCAGGTCGTACGGCACGTGCCCGCAAGACGGCCACTGCCCCGACGCCGGCCCGCAAATTCACCGCCAGCAAAGACCCCGTCGACTTGCGCGATCGTTCCTATACGCCGCCACCGGTCAGCCTGCCCGACTGCTCGCCCAGCGACGAGTACGTACAGCAACTTCTACCTGCCTACAGCAGCGCCGGCCTGATCCTGGATCAGGGGCAGGAAGGCGCATGCACCGGCTTTGGCCTGGCGTGCGTCATCAACTATCTGCGTTGGCGAAAAGCCTGCATGCCTTCGGCGCTGGACTCGGTCAGCCCGCGCATGCTGTACAACTTCGCGCGGCGGTACGACGAATATGCCGGCGACAATTACGATGGATCAAGCTGCCGAGGCGCGCTGAAGGGCTGGTTCTACCACGGCGTATGCCTGGAGGAAGACTGGCCCTATCAAGCCGAGGACACACAACCGCCCAGCTTCGGATACGCCGATCGCGCCACCGCCAACACCCTGGGCATCTATTACCGCATCGACCTCAAGACGATCACCGACCTGCAGGCCGCCATCCTGGAAGTGGGCGCCATCTACGTCTCCGCGAACACGCATGATGGCTGGCAGAACGTGCCGACCTCGCGCAAGAAAATCAACGGACACGACACCCTGCCCGTGATCGAGTTCGACGGACGTCCCTCGCAGACCGACGGCCACGCGTTCGCTCTGGTGGGATTCAATACGCGCGGTTTCGTCGTGCAGAATTCCTGGGGCAAGAGCTGGGGCTGCGGCGGCTTTGCCGTGCTGACCTATGCGGACTGGCTGGCCAACGGCATGGATGCGTGGGTGGCCGCGATGGGCGTGCGCGGCCTGGTGTTTGGCCAGCGCGCGGCGGCCATCCCCGGTGCAACGGGGCGCGCCGGCGCCGATCGATCGGGCGCATGGAACGAGGCCGACGCCTACGCACACAGCGTCGTGCTCGGCAATGACGGGCGCGTCACGCGATATCTCACGCAGGACGCCTTGAACCGAGGCCTGCTCTACCAGGCATGCACGTTGCCGGATCAGTGGTTCCGCCAACAGGCGTCTGCCACCAAGCGCCTGGTGATCTATGCGCATGGCGGCCTCAACAGCGAGGCCGCCGCCATCACGCGTGCGCGCGTCATGGGCCCCTACCTGATCGGCAATGGCTGCTACCCGCTGTTCATGGTGTGGAAGACCGGCATGCTTGAATCGATCGAGGACATCATTGCCGACCGATTCCGGCCTGCCCCTTCGCGCGTCGGCGGCGTCCGCGAGGCCTTGACGAATGTGACGGATGGATTGATCGAACAAACCATCGGACGTCCGTTCGCGCGTCCGATCTGGAGCGAGATGAAGGAGAACGCAGAGGGTTCCAGCTTTCCAACACGCGGGGCGGATCTGCTGGTAACGGCCTTGCAGAATCTCGAGCAGAGCTGGGGCGACAAACTTCAGATCCACCTGATCGGGCATTCGGCGGGCTCCATCTTCCTTGGCTGGCTCGTTGACCTGCTGGCCGCGCGCGGACTCGATGCGCGGGCCACGTCCATCCATCTCTACGCTCCGGCTTGCACCGTGCAGTTCGCCAATCGCCACTACACGCCGCACGAGGCGCTGATGAAGTCGATGTATCTGGACATCCTGTCCGACGAGAACGAACGGGACGACGATGTGGCGGCCGTCTACCGCAAGTCATTGCTCTATATGGTTTCAGACGCGCTTGAGCAAGATGTGCGCACGCCCATCCTCGGCCTGGCCAACGTCATGGACGTTGGCTACAACGGGTGGGACGGCTCATCGAGCACCGGCGAAGCGCTGGGCAACTGGCGCCAGGCGGCCAAGCAAAGCGGATTGGACAAGCGCATCGGCATTCTTGATGTCGACAAGGTGAAAACCAGCAGCTCCGGCAGCACCATCAGTGCGGGACATGGCAGCTTCGACAACAACATCGAGGTCGTCAGCCGCACGCTCGAGCGCATCACCGGCGGCAAGCTGGCCATGCCGATCGACGATCTGCGCGGGTTCTAAAAAAGGAGGCGTAACCACGCACCCGCCTCAACGACTAGAGCAAGCCATCGATGGGGAGCAAACGCAGGAACGTGACTTCGGTACGCCGCTTGGTGGTCGCACCCGGGTCGCTCTTGTAGGTCACTGGCTTGCCGTCATCGTCGGCTTGCCAGATGAGTTGGTGGGAGGCGGGAGCCATCTCCACCAGATAGGCATTGGAGGGCTGCGTTGCCGTCTGGAAGAAATCGCTGATCGCCTTGGCCAAGCCTGGCGAATCCACGATGACGCCCATTTCGGTGTTGAGCAGCTTGGAGCGCTGATCCATATTGAGCGAGCCGATAAAGACCTGGCGGCTGTCCACCACAATGGTCTTGGCGTGCAAACTGATGCCCGACGACTGGCCCATCGAGGTGGAGGGCTGGCTTTGGCCGGACGATGGCTTGAGCTCGTACAGCTGCACGCCGCCTTCGACCAACGCCTTGCGCGAGTGCACATAGCCTGCATGCGCCGCGGTTTCGTCGGTCGAGGCGAGCGAGTTGGTGAGTATCTTGATCGAGATGCCACTCTGCGCCAGGGCCACAAGATGCTTGGTGCCGGCGTCACCGGGAATGAAGTACGGTGTTGTCGCGATGATCTCGTGCTGGGCACCATCCAGCATGGTCTTCAGCCGCGGACCAATGCGCAGTGCCGGCTCGTCGTGGGTGGCTTCGATCTTCTCCGGCTGATCGGCCACGAGTTCCGCATCGCCCCAGAACCATGCGCCGCGCTTGTCGGCGGTCGGGCCATCAGGCAATTCGTCAAGTACGGACTGGGCGTAATCGGATTGTGCGAACGCCCGCACGTCCTTCTGGAGCAACTGCCGCGCGGCGGCCAGTTGCTGACCGGAACCATCCGTCTTCTTGAGCTGGTTGAGCGGATACGCGGCATCGCAATTCCAATAGGCATCGAACGCTTCGGACGCCTGCTGCACGACGGGGCCGATGGCCACGACATCGAGATCGCGAAAGTGTGTGTCGCTCCCCGCATCAAAGTAGGGGTCGCCGATGTTGCGTCCACCAACGATGGCCACGTTGTTGTCGACGATGAAGGATTTGTTGTGCATACGTCGATTCAGGCGCCGCCACTCCAGCATGAACTGGGTGGCACGCGACAACAGGCTCGGATCGCGCGTCTGAAAGGGGTTGAACAGGCGGATCTCGATATTCGGGTGGGAGTCCAGCGCCTCGAACAGGTGATCCTTGTCGTCGAAATTGTTGTCATCGATGAGCATGCGCACACGCACACCGCGATCCGCCGCAGCAAGCAGGTGCTGCAACATCAGATGCCCCGTCATGTCGTTGGCGAAAATGTAGTACTGCAGGTCGATCGAGTGCGCGGCGTGATCGGCCAACGCCACCCGGCTCAGCAAAGCGTTGGTGCTCAAGGTCAGCAAGCGGAAGCCTGACTGCTGCTGATGCCTGTCCACTTCGGCGTGCGTGTACTGCGCTGAGGCGGTATCGGTGGCCGGCGGCAGGTGATGCGTTTGTGCCTTGTCGGTATTGGGCGGCAGTGTGGAGCACGCCTGAAGGACGTGACAAAGAATGGTGAAGGAAAGTACGACGATCCAGCGATGCACACGCATGTTTACATCCTCGGATCGGGCAAGCCGTCAACGGATCGTGGATCCGCTCCCATTCCACTTCCATCATTTAGTTAACATAGCTACGCACTATCGCCGCTGACTGCCGGCACGCTCACGATCGTTGCGATGCACAGTCCTCGCTCTTCATTCATAAAGGGCATTGACGCCCAGGCCTTCGACGTGTGCGTAATAGCGGCGCACCAGACCTGATCGCATCGCACGCCTTACTCATCGAGATGACGCCGTGAGATATCAACGATCGTTCGGCAACATCGTCATGGCGTTCGCGCTGGTGATCGCCTCGACCGTCGCGCACGCCGGACTGGACGCCCAAGGCCAGCGCGAAGTGGCAGCCTTGCTTAGCTTTGTCGGCCAGAGCCATTGCAGCTTCATCCGCAACGGCAAGAGCTATAGCGGGGCCGATGCGAAGAATCATCTTGAGCTGAAGCTCAACTACTTGCTGGAGCGAGACAAAGTAAATTCTGCGGAGGAGTTCATCGACCGCGCGGGCACGGTAAGCAGTTTCAGCGGCCGGCCTTATCTGGTGAACTGCGGCGGCGCCGATCGGCCCTCGGCGGATTGGCTGAAAGAGGAACTACAGCTGCTTCGAAAGACGCAGCCCTAGGTATTGTCTCTTCTCTTCGGGCATGGCTGAAAGCAGTCATGTCGCGCGAGCCCGCTCTTGCCGAGCGGGCTCGCTTGCAAATACTCATCACCAACGCATGCGGAAACCCAGCGTGCCGTTCACCACGCTTCGAATCGACTGCAAAATCCTCCGTTCGCTCCGCTTGAGCGATGAAGGATTTTGCCATCGCCGGCGCGACCGATGCGTCAGTCAGCGCCCGCCGCTTACCTCAGGGATCGGGTACAGGCACCACGCGCAACGTGGCGGCAAACATCTCGCGTGTCTGTGGATCGGTGATAAGCGCGGCCGCGGCCTGGGCCTGCGCGTAGTGCCTGGCATGTGCCGCCGCATTGCCCTCGGCGGCGGCGACATTGGCGGCGACCGCCTGGGCAAATGCCAACTCCCACGGTGCGCTGCCGTGTTGCTCGAAGTATGGCAATGATTTCCTGAGATAGTGAGCTGCCGGCGCAGGAAGCTTGAGCAGCGCATACGCATGAGCAAGCAGCTGCGCCGCATGGGCATGATTGCTTGCGTCGCCGACGATCTTCCACAAGTACATGGCTGCATGTGCAGCCTGCAGCATCTCTTCGCTCTCCTCAGCCGAGCGGTGGTCGATTTCGGTGAGTGTCCAGGCTCGATTGTTGGCCTGAGAGGCCAGACGCCGCTGCCAAAGGGTGGCGTCTTGTTGAGTGGGTTTGTCAGCCATGAATCCAAGCCTCCACGTGCGTCGCGCGCCCCGGCTGCCCGCGCGAGAGGGCTGCACGCCCGGTTATACACCTGCAAGCGTCGATGAATGGTGGGAGTGTCCGCCCAGCGCTAGCGCCGCGACCAGGCTCCCCTTCGTCAGCGCACTTTGCCAAACCCGCGAAACTGGCGGAATGCTGCCCGGAAATAGCCGGTCTCGGTATCTGCAGCCGCGGAACCCGCACGAGCGAGCGGCGGAAGTGCCGTCCACGGCAGTGTCGGATGCTGATGATGCAGGCAATGAAGATGGTGATTCATCAGCACGGGATGCCAGATGGCCGGAGCGCGAAAATTGCGGGCGCGCGCATCTTCGTCCAGCAGCACATCGTAGTGCGGCAGGTTATCCGCGACCGAGAGCCACAGTCCGCGCAGAAACATCGTTGCCGCAAGCGCAGGCCACCACGCCCCGTAGAGATAAAATGCAACGGCGTGGAGCGCAACCGAGAGCATCCAGTCGCGCCGTATCAGGGCGCGTCGCTGCGCATTGCCGGCAAAGGCCACGAACAGGCGTTGCACCTCACGGCCGGTGGGATCTTCGCTGCGAAGCTTACGGGCGACGAGTCGGGACACCCATGGCGCCGGCAGCAGCGTGAGCAGGGGCAGCGCAAGTTCCGCCAGATAAAGGCCGCCCAGCAAATGCGCGTAGTAACCGATGCGAGCAAGCAAGGGAGGCGTCGCACCATCATGCACATCGGGTCGGTCAAAGGATTCGCGCGTGTAGCGGTGATGCATCAGGTGCCCGAAACGGGCAGCGTCGAACGGCAACATGAAGGCGATCGCCAGGGCGCGTCCAACGGCTTCGTTGAGCCAGCGCCGGGGCAGCAAATGCCCATGGATGGCTTCATGGATCAGCCCCCAATGCATCGGCGTCGCCACCACCAGCGGAACCGCGATCCACAGGGCGGATGCCCCGTACTGCCGCAGCAAGAATGGCCATACCATGAGTTGCATCAGCATGACGATGGCGACGACGCCCAGGAGCGCCAGGTTGGCGCGAAGGTCGATGGGGACATGCCTGGACGTTCGCCGTTCGGTCGCTGCCTGAGCGCCACCCGCTTCTACCGCTGCCTGTCGATCCATCGCCTACCCTTAAGTGCACCATGGTCCCCGCCTAAACTAGCGGTGCCTTTTGACATTCAGTGGTCGATCCGCAGCGCTGACAACCGCTCCCCCGCAACGGTTCGCCATCTTTCCCTATTGAAACCCATATGCCCGGCAAAATCTCAGTTCGGGTTCGCAGGCGGGCCGGGCGAATATAACCCGCAGGGGAACCCGGCCCAGACGCCCGAGGCCCATACCCTGGCGAACCGCCCCGCACCTGCACCGCTCACCCGGGACGGCGGGAAGCCCACTTCGCGTCGACGACGACCGCTTCATCTGCCCCGCGGCACACTAGCGATCTTGGTGTCCCCGCCCCGGTCCCGCCCACCCGCCTTGTTGTGGCCACGCAAAGGCCGCGTTGCGGTCCAAGCCATCGGAGGTTCACATGAGCAGCACTGCCGCCGAGACCCTGCAGGCGCGGGGCGTTGACATGAAGTTTGAGATCGTCGTCATTCCCGTATCGGACGTCGAGCGCGCCAAGCGCTTTTATGTCAGCCTGGGTTGGAGGCTGGACGCCGATTTCGCCTCCGATGACGGCTACTTCCGCGTTCTCCAGTTCACGCCGCCCGGCTCCAGTTGCTCCGTCATTTTTGGCAAGAATGTGTCGGCGGCGGCGCCAGGCTCCGCCCAGGGCCTGTACTTGATCGTCTCCGACGTCGAGGCGGCCCGCAAAGAACTCGCTGGACGTGGTGTGCAGGTCAGTGAAGTGTTCCACGGTGCCGGCACCTATGCCGGCTCCGATGAGCCCTACCTGTTCGGGCGGGTTCGCGTCAGCGGCCCGGATCCCGAGCGCAACAGCTACCGCTCATTCGCCTCGTTCCACGATCCGGACGGCAATGGCTGGTTGTTCCAGGAGATCACCCAGCGACTACCCGGGCGCATCGACAGCGGCGTGGCCACGTACACCTCCTCGACCGACCTCGCGGCGGCGCTGCGGCGTGCGGGGGCCGCGCACGGCGAGCACGAGAAACGCAACGGCGGCAAACACGATGAGAACTGGCCGGACTGGTACGCCCAGTACATGATGAGCGAGCAGACGGGGAAAGATCCGCCGCTGTGAGCATCGCCAGCCGGGCGCGTCAGCGAGCCATGCGACCCGGTGCGCTTCGATGCATCACCCACCCAGGGCGATGATCGCCATGGTCAGGCACACGCCTATCACCATCATGCCCAGGCCTGCCCGCCACGCGCCCAGGCCGGCGTACCTGCCCAATACGAAGCCACCGAAGAACAGCATGGCCAGGCTCAGCACGCGCGAGACCAACAGTGCCCTGGGCACATCATCGATCAGCATGAAAGGCAGCACGACGGGGAACGTCGACAGCACGACGATGAAGAACACGCGCGCAGCCCGCAAGAAATCGATGAAATAAAGCCGCGGGCGTTCCGGCAGCGGTTCAAGATGGACCAACCTGCCCCGCAATGGCTCCAGGTCGGCGTCCGTCACGAGGATCTCGATAAACGACGGCAGCGCGTTTCGGACCAGTCCGATACCCGTCGCCGCATCGGGTGCGCTCTTCATATCAAGTGCAAGCGTCAGCCGATGGCCGCGGCTGGTCAGCGTATGCAAGAGATACATCATGGCGTCGGCCAGGCCCCAGGCGAGGTTGCAACCCAGGGCGGCGCGCCACATGGTCGATGGGGATTCCTGATCGGGCCCGACCGTCGAGACGGCGCCGACAAAGGTCAACGCCATCAGCAGGCCAAAGCACATCTCTGAAACGCGCTCCACCACATCCAGACCCGCGCCCGCAACCACGGATGGCTTGGCTTCTGAGGGGCTTCTCGCGTGATTCATGACGCTACTCCTCTAAGCGGGTCCGTTGCCGGGGCGTGTCGAGCGAGCACCCGGATGCGGACAGCGGAACGGCGATCGACGTGCTGGCCTGCTGATCGGTCTCACCACGAAGACCGCTGGAACGCATCGATGCGGCGGCGGTAAAGATGGCCGTCCTATTTCTTTTTGATCAGTGCGAAAAGCGGCGCGGAAATAAGCAGGATCAGAAGCGCCTTGCGGCCCAGTTCCGCGCCCTGCCCAAGCACGACGCTCAGGCAATACAGGCAGGCCACCACGCCAATCACGATATAAAGCCGAACCTTGCCAGCCGACATGTCGATCTCACGATTGAGCCGCCACATGGACACGACTGAATAAAGGTACGGCAGCACCATGAGCACGACCGTGGCATCCGTGATGTGGGCGAACTGCGTCGCCACATCCGGCGACGTCGTGATGAGCAGCATCAAGGTCATCATCGCGCCGGTCACGATCAGGTTCTGAACCGGCATGCCCTGCTGGTTGGTCAATGAAAAACGATGGGGAAACATGCCGTCGCGGCCAGCTGCCTCGGCGGACTGGGCGGTAATCAGAATCCAGCCCACCAGCGAACCGGATGCCTTGAGGATGGCCGCCAGCGAAATGATCACGGCCGCCCAGGGACCCAGCATCACCTGGGCGGCCTCCGCGAATGGCGCGCCGGAAATGCGCAGCTCGGCCCCGGGAATGATGCCCATCAGCACGGTGCAGCAGGAAATATAAATCGCCGTCGAAACCAGCAAGCCAATGATGGTGGCCAGGGGCACGTTGCGCTTGGGGTTCTCGATGACGCCCGCTGAAACAGCGGCGCTCTCCACGCCGAGAAACGCCCACAGGGCAATCGCGCCACTTCGACTGATCGCCGTGATCGTCGGCAGCTGCTCGGGATTCCAGCTGGCGGCAAAAACATCGGGCCGGAACCAGAACCAGCCGAGCAGACCAACGAAGGCAATCGGCAGGATGCCGGCCACGGTGCTGATCGCCGTGAAATGTCCCACTGCGCGGGCATCTCGCGTGTTGAGCCAGACAAACAGCCAGATGATGCCCGCCGTGCATGCATTGGCGATCCACGGATTCTTCAGCACCGGAAAAAAGACCGCTAGGTAACCGGTCACCGACACCGCAATCGCCACGTTGCCGATGACGTTCGCGACCCAATAGAGAAAGTTGGTCTGGAAGGCCGGGAACGCCCCCATGTGATCGCGAGCATAGGCATAGGGTCCACCCGCCTTGGGTTCGACCATGCCCAGGTGCGCGAAGACCAGGCCAAGGGCGCTGGCGCCCAGGGCCGCGACGATCCAGCCGAAGAGAGAAATACTCCCGACGCTGGCAAGACTCGACGGCAACAGAAAGAGGCCGGTCCCCACCATATTGGCGACGACCAATGAGGAAGCCCCAAGTAGCCCCATTTTCTTGCCGCCGCCGGTGACCATAGGAGTACTCGCCTAGTAAGACCTCAGACACTGCAAGTAGTACTCACCGTCTTCGACCTCCACGCCATGCGTGTCATGGCCAAATCCAGGGAAGGTGTGATCCCAGCTCTGAAGTGCCTTGAGGTAGCCCACGTAAGGGCCATCGGCCGAACCGGCCACCTCGCCGGGCATCAGCATCGGTATGCCGGGCGGGTATGGAACCACGCTGGTCGCCAGCGTTCTGCCGGCCAGATCGGCCAAGGCCACACGCTCGATCTGCACCCGCAGCAACTGTTGATAGGCGTCTGCCGGCGACATGCGCACTTCGGGAAGGCTCGAATAGGCATGCTGCAGATGCTGCGTCTGACTGGTCCGCTTCATCTCCGCAAACATCTGGTCGCCAAGGCCACGCAAGCCAAGACTGCCGTAACGCTCCGGATGACCTGACACCAGATCCGGCATCACACGCTCCAGCGGCCGGTCTTCATCGTAGTCACGCTTGAAATCCAGGAAGGCCGTGATCAAGGTGCTCCATTTCGCCTTGGTGATGCCGATCGAGAACAGGAACAAGACACCGAAGTCACTGGTCTTCTCCACCACGATGCCACGCGCCCCGAGGTAGGCCGTGAGCAGCGTCGCGGGGAAGCCTTGCGCGCCCAGCGAACCGTCGTCCTGGACACCGGGAGTCAGCACCGTCACCTTGATCGGATCGAGCATGCAGTAGCCGTCTTCCAGGTCGCCGAAGCCGTGCCAGTTGTCGCCGGGATGGAGGACCCAAGCATTGGCATCCTCCGCGAGCAGTTCCGGTGCCGCATCGACAAATTCGATCTTCTTGCCGGTATTGAGGTCAGTGATCACTTCCGGATTCCATGTACGGAAGAACCACGAGCCCTTCTGGGCGAAGTCGCGATTCAAGCGCCCCACGATCTGGCGGAAATGGATCGCCTCATCGATGCACTCACGGGTCAGGCTCACGCCACCCAGGCCATCCATCATCGAAGCGGCGACTTCGTTTGACGCCATGATCGGGTAGAACGGCGAGGTGGAGCCGTGCATCATGAATGACTCATTGAATCGCGCATGCGGGATGCTGCTGCGACCGTCGCGCACGTGGATATACGACGCCTGCGAAAACGCGGCGAGCAATTTGTGCGTGGAGTGGGTGGTGAAAACCGTCGGCCCGTTCGGATCATGCGCCGTGGCCGGCCCGTGCATGGCCAGTCTCCCGGAGTAAAGCGGATTGAACCTGGCATAGCCATACCAGGCTTCATCGAAGTGGACGCGATCGACCCAGCCACCCACTTCCTCAAGCACTCTTGCGGTGTTGTAGCAAAGGCCGTCATAGGTGGAGTTGGTCACCACCACGAACACCGGCTGTTGATCCGCCAGGTTCTTCGATAAGGGATTCGCCGCGACAGCGCTGCGAACGCTGGCCTGGGAAAACTTGTCCGGATAGATCGGCCCGATCAGCCCGTATCGATTGCGATGCGGCACCAGATAGTGCGGAATGCCGCCGGTCATGGTCAGGCCGTGCTCGATCGACTTGTGACAGTTGCGGTCGCACAACACCACCTGGTCGCGCCCCACGCAGGCCATGAAGATGATGCGATTGGACGTGGATGATCCGTTGGTGACGGTATAGCTGCGATGCGAGCCGAAAATGCGCGCGATGTACTTCTCGCTCTCGCCTATCGGCCCGGTATGGTCCAGCAGCGAGCCGATCTCTCCGACGCTGATGGACAGATCCGTGCGGAAGATATGCTCGCCATAAAAATCGTAGAAAGCGCGACCCGTCGGATGCTTGAGGAAGGCGGTGCCACCGGTGTGGCCTGGTGTATGCCATGAGTATTCGTGCACTTCATTGAAGTTGGCCAGCGCGGCGGTCAGCGGACCGAACAAGGTCCCGAGGTAAATCCGCATGGCGGCGTGCACACGGCCGCTGACAAAGGTGGCCGAGTCCTGCGACAGCCAGATCAGCTCGTTGATCGCCTGGACCGTCTCCACGCTCAGCGTTTGCGCCTTCTCCGGCTCCGTCATGAGAAAGATGGGCACGTTCTCGTTGCGCGCACGAATGACGTTGATCAGCCCGATGGCCGCCGCATTGTCCTTCTCCACGCCTTCGGCATTGGGCAGCGACCAGTCGATCAGCATGGCGTGGATGGCAGCATCGGAGACGATGGAGGAGCGCGCGTCGTCGACGGTCGAGGCCGTGGTCGTCTCGATATTGCGGTCGGCAAACTCCTGCTCCAGCGTGCGGCAGGCCCTGCCGCCGGCGCTGTCGGTGCCGACTTTGGAGTGAACCAGCAACACGCGCAGCTTTTGACGCAGGTTACGACGCTCGAGCATGATGATTCTCCTGGTTGGCGGCATGCGTATGCCCGCCGCCATCTGAAACCCACTGCGCGCCGTGATCGTTCGTCACTGACACGGCCCACCATTCATTTTTTGCGCGTAGCCTTTGCCTGCTTGGCCGCAACCTGCTTATCCAGCACGACGCGCACCCACATATCGCCATTGGCATCGGCGTGCATGTTCTGCACTTCTCTTGCGAAGCCGGGGAACTTGCGCCCATAGGCCTCCACGGCCTGCAGGAAGCGAAAGATCGGGCCGCCTTTGGGATCCATGCGCTCGCCCGGCATCAGCACGGGAATGCCCGGCGGATACGGAACAATCATCAGCGCGGCGATCCGCCCTGGCATATCGGCGATGCGCACTTCTTCCGTGGTGCCATGAATCAGATGCTGATAAGCCTCCGCCGGGGTCAAAACAGGCTCGGAAAGCGTCTCGCCGGCCTTGTTCGCCATCGCCTGCAGATCGAGCTCACTCATCGCCTCGTGCATCTCATCGCACAGCTGCGGCAGGGTCATCTCGCGGTAGCGATCGGGATAGGCATGCACCAGGTCGGGCAGCGCCTCTTCCAGCGTCGCATTGCGGTCGTACAGCCGCTTGAACGACAGCAAGGTCTCCAGCAAGGTGCCCCACTTGCCCTGCGTGGTGCCCACGGAAAACAGCACCAACACGGTGTAGTCGCCGGTTCGCGCAATCGCCTGCCGTCGCGCATCGAGGAACTTGGTCAACACCGCACCGGGTATGCCGCGCTTGGCCAGCTTGCCCTTGGCATCCGTGCCTGGGCAAAGAATGGTGACCTTGGTCGGATCAAGCATGCAGAAATCATCCTTGACCACATCGTCCGGCAAGCCATGCCAGGCGTCGCCAACCCGCAAAGTCCAGCACGCTGTCGATTCGGCCAGTACATCGAGCGGCGCCTCATGGAATGGAACCTGTTTTCCCTTGATGGGAACACGCGGCGGCTGGAACAGCGAAAAGAACCATTGCCCGTCGTCCTGCAGACGCTGACCGACCAGCGCGACCGTCCGGCGAAACGCCACGGCAAGGTCGACCGTTTCGCGCAGCAAGGCCGGTCCCGATGGCTCATCCATCATGGCCGAGGCGATATCCAGCGACGCGATCAACGGGTAGAACGGCGATGTGGTGCCATGCATCATGAATGCTTCTTTCACCGGCGCCATCGCCAGCTCGCCACGCTTGCTGTTGCTCACGTGGATATAGGACGCCATCGAGAATGCAGGAAGCATCTTGTGCGTCGACTGCACGGCGAGGACGGTCGGGCGATTCTTGATGTCACGCGGCACACCCATCGCGAAACGATGCTTGTAAAGCGGATGGAATTTTCCGTAGGCGTACCACGCCTCGTCGAAATGCACGCGATGGACGCTGCTTGAGAGCATCTCCACCACCTTGTCCACGTGGTACAGCAACCCGTCATAGGTTGGATTGGTGACGACGGCGTAGACAGGCTCCTTCGACTTGGCGCCCGCCGACAGAGGCGAATCGGCGATCAGGCTCTGGATATGCGCATGGGAGAAACGCTTGGGAGGAATCAGGCCGATCATGCCGTAGCCGTTGCGGCTGGGCTGAAAATAAACGGGCCGCGCCCCTGACAAAGTCATCGCATGGTTGAGCGACTTGTGGCAGTTGCGGTCGGCAATGACCATCTCGTCCTTGCCGATGCAGGCCTGGACCACGATGCGATTGGAGGCTGACGAACCTGCGAGCACGTAGAACGTCCAGTCCGCGCCAAATACCCGCGCTGCCATGCGCTGCGAATCGGCCGGCGGCCCCTCGATATCCAGCCATGAACCCAGCTCCGCATTGGAGATGCCGATGTCGGCCCGCATGATGTTCTCGCCGAAGAACTCATGGAACTCCGCGCCGGCAGGATGCTTGAGATAGGCGGCACCGCCCATGTGACCCGGGGCATCCCACTGATACACGCCCTCTTCCGTGAGCTTCTTGAGCGCCTTGAAGTACGGCGGCAGCAGGCCGCTGTGATAGTCGTCGATGGCGAACTGCAGGCGGCGCGCAAAGAACTCGGGCGTCTCGCTGCCGACGTTCACGTATTCGCGCACCTCCGAGATCAGACTCAACGGTACGTCGGGCGTCTGGATGCTGCGCGTCAGCAGGAAGATCGGCACCTTCAGCGACTTCTCGCGCACGGCACGCACGATCTTCATCGCCGACTCTTCCGCCATCGTCCCGGTCTCACCGAGATCCCAGTCAATCGCCACCGCCGAATACGAGGGCTTGCCGCGCGCGATCGCCAGACCGTCCTCGCCACTCATGGCCTGCACGACCTGGATGCCGCGATCTTCGATGGCCTTGCCCAGGCGGGACAACGCCAGCCGGAAGGCCGATCCCTCGTTCGGCAAGTCGGTGGAGACAAAAAGAATCCATGGATGATTCATCGACATGAGGTGCGTACTCCGGTGCAGTTCAAGCGTTGCCGATACAGGCGGTAACCCGGCGCATTCGCGCGACCTCAGGGGTTAAGGTCATAGCGAAACGTTGTTTGCAGACGCTGTCCCTGCCCACGCAGATCGGTAAGCGCAATGTTCTGGCCCCACAGGTACTCCACACCGAACATGGCGCGCTCGCTGAATTTCCAGGCCAGGTTGATCGACCCGAACTTGGTGCTCTTGGGCTGGTCCGGATTGATCAGCATGTTCGATTGCGGGCTGATCCTGAGATAACCCCAGGCCAGGCTTGAGGTCAGGTCTTCGCGCCAGGCGTGCGTGTAACCCGCGCCGTAGCCTCGTGCGCGGATGGCGCGCAGGTCGCCTTGGGTCGTAAAGGCGGCGTCCAGTCCAAGCCCTGAAATATCCTGCAGGAAATTGGCGTAGCCCTTGCCGTAGCTGGCCCATCCCTGGACGCTGTCATGTTCGAACAGGGCCGTGGTGCCGGTCAGCTGGGTTGCAAAGCCCGTCGTGCTGCGCGTGCGCGCCGTGGCATTTTCCACGCGCAGATCGCGAAGAATATTGGCCCACAGGACATGCCAGCTGGGCGCCTGCCACCTCAAGCCGAGAGTGATGTCGGGGCGACGCGAATACGTGTTGAATCCTTCGATGACGCTGATGTCCGCATTGGGCTTTTCCAACGACATCGGCAAGGTCAAGGCGCTCTCGCCGCTCCTGTACAGCACGGGTGAGAAGCGGATCTGCGGACCATATTTGAAGGTGAACGAGTTGGGTCCCTCGTAATCGAGCGTGTTGGGGAACACATCGATATCGGTGAACGCCGAGATGTTGTAGCCGGCCAGCAAGGAGTAATGCTCGTTGTCCAGCTCGCCGTAGAACGCCTGCAGGTTGTACGGCATGTCGCCGCTGCCGCTGCCGAAGAAGTTGTTCTTGTAGACGACTTTGAGCGTCCCGTAATCGGTCTGGCGCTGGAAATCCATGCGGAAGATGCTTTGCCTGGCGCTCATGGTGKAGCGCCTCCCACTGTCATAGAGCGGCTGTCCGCGTACCGGGATCGACGAGGGAACAAACAGATCCGCCGCGCCCATGTAGGTGCTGTCGGCCATCGCATCCAGCTGCGCCACCAGGTCGATCTTGAGCAGATTGCCCGTATCACCCAGCCGCACATAGCCTTCAGGCAGTGGTTCGTAGGCGCCGGCAACGGCAGAAGGCGGCCGGTAGGGCGGCGGCCCGGAAGGTGTCGGTGCCGGCGGAGCCGTTGCCGAACTCGTCAGCGCTGGCGCCGCTGCCTTGGCTTGCGCGGCAGTGGCTTCCTGGCTTTGCTCCTTTGCTTCCAGCTCCTCCAGGCGCGACTGCATCTTCTGCATCACCTGCTGCTGCGCCTGCATCTGCGCCTTGACCTGTTCCAGTTGTGCCTTGAGCTCTGCAGTCTCCGATGACTGCGCCATCGCCCCCGGACTGAAGGTCGCAAGACCGCCTATCAGGAGTGGCGCACACAGGAGTGTCTGCTGTCGCATGAAGCCGAACGATGGCCGATGCATGCTGATGCCTCCAGTCAACCTAGTAGCACTGAACGGGAAGCTGGTGCCGGACCTTCGCGCGGCGCCTCAACGCTGCAATGACATCAGCTCAACCAAACACAACGAGAAGGCGCCGGCACAAAGCGTATACCGGCGCCCTCCTGGCGCTACTCGGGTAACGCCGTATCGCGGAACCAGTCCTTGACCGACTGATCAGGCTTGCCCATGTACTGCTCGTAGATCCCGTTGATCTTTCCCGTGCGATAGAGCCGGCTCAGCACCTGGTCGACCAGCAGACGGAAGTCCGGGTCGTTGCGCGCCAAGGCCAACGACAACGGCTCATTGTCGAAAACCCGGTTGAGCACGACGACCTGGCCCGTCCCATCCTTCTTGGCCAGGTCCAGAAGCACATTGCGCTCGGCAAAGAATCCGTCGACCCTGCCATCCTGCAGTTCCTTCAGGCCGGTATCGAGGTCGGGCACGGAAGAAACGACGCTGTTGACCTTCAGTTCGTCGCGACGCTCCTTGAGCAGCTTCTCGGACAGCGAGCCCGCGATGACGGCAAAGTTGCGCTGCTGCAGCACCGCGAGCATCGGCGAACCTCGCCAGATCGGGCGTCCACCGGACTCCCCCGTCTCAAGCAGATCGCGCAACGCGACCGGCGCATCCTTGCGCAGCATCACGCCGGTACCTCCCGTCAGTATCGGGATCGAGAAACTCACCTCGGACATGGCGCTCAAGGATGGCGCGGACGGCCCACAGAGCAAGTCGACACGACCCTCGGCAACGGACTTGAAACGATCGGCTGCGTCCACCGCCACAAACTCCGTGGAGATATTGGGCGCGTGCAAGAGCTCCTGTGTCGCATCCACAATCTGGCGGCACACGGCGATCGCGTAGCCGTCGGCGGTGCCAGGCTTGTCCTCATAGGTGAACGGCCGGGCGTTGGCATAGTAGCCAATGGTGAACTTGCCGCTCGCACGTACGCGATCGAGCGTAGCGCTGCCGGGGCTCACGGTCTGCGCCACGATCGTCGGCACCTGCATCACCAGCAGCCCGATCATCGCCCAGCGCAACAGGCTGTTACGMACAACAACACTATTCATGCGTGACATGTCGTCTCTCCTGGAAAGCCTTGTTCTGCCTCGGCGAGTTATCCACGCAGGGGCTCCCCGGCAAAGGGAGCCGAAAAGCGAGGCGCCAGGAAGCCGTAAATGGCGAAGGTAAGCGCCATCACGATGGTTGCACCGAGCACCGCCTCCATACCGGATGCATAGATGGCATAGGTGCTGTAAAGCATCGCCACGGTAACCACGAACGCATTGAGCCTGAAGGTATGTTGGGGAACCGATGCCTTGCGCATCATGATCATCAGCGCCGAGAGCGCGAGAATATAGGGGATGACGTTGGTCACCACCGCAAGGTTGACCAGCACCGCAAACTGCTCGCCCAGGCTGGGTGATGCCGTGGACAACGCCATCAGGCTCTGCACCACGCCCATCACGATCATGCCGATGACCGGCGCCGTCATCTTGTTGGTCTTGGCGAAGAACGTCGGGAACATGCGTCCCTCGGCAGCCGTCTTTGCCGTTTGCGCGATGGTGAACTGCCAACCCAGCAGTGAGCCCAGGCAGGCAAGAATGGCCAGCGCGCGGATGATCGCGCCCACGGTCGGGTTGAACATCTGCGAGTACGCCAGCGCGAACGGTCCGGTGGACTTGGCCAGCTCCGCATTGGGCACAATGCCCTGGATCACCGTGGTGGACAGGACGTAGATCACGGCAGCGCCCAGCGTGCCGAGCATGCATGCCATGGGTACGTCGCGCTTGGGATTCTCCACGGCATCGGAGTTCTGCGCCGCCGACTCCATGCCGAGGAAGGCCCACAGGGTCAGCGCAATGCTCGAATCCATGCCCTTGAAGAAACTCAAGCCTTGAGGATTCCACGCGGCCGAAAAAGTCGATCCCTTGAACCAGAACCAGCCGATGATCGACAGGCCAGCCACCGGGACGATGACGCCCCATACGGTGATCGAGCCAATTTTGCCAGTGACACTCGGACCGCCGAAGTTCGCGAGCGTCGTCAACCAGATCAACCCGATCACGCTGATGCAGGTGGACATGGGCGTCGACGACAGCCACGGGAAGAAGGCGGCGAGATAACCCACCGCTGAGATGGCGATCGCCACGTTGCCGATGGCCAGCGACAGGAAGTACAGAAAGAACGTCAGGAAGTAGCCGCCCTTCCCATACGCCTCTTCAGCATAGGCCGCCATGCCGCCGGCGCGCTGACTGAGCAGCCCCGCCTGCGCGAAACCGTAGGCGATGGCCATGGAACCTAGCGCCGTGACAGCCCACGACGTCAACGAGATCGCACCGACCTGGGCCATGTTTGCCGGGAGCATGATGATGCCTGAGCCCATCATGTTGACCGCCACCAGGACGGTTAGCTGCATCATGCTCATTTTCTTCGTGCTGCCGTTCATCACCGCCTCCCAATTCCGAATTGCGGAGTTAGCGCGACCCGCCACGCAAGCACTCGCAGCCGACCGAAACGACCGGCAGTCGATCAATGAATTGCCCCGCCCCTGTGAAATGAATTCTCAAGCAACAAAAAACATCTTTAATCGATAGTGAGCCACCATCAATCAAATCAGCGTGAACCGTCGCAAATACTCGCGCTTAATCCTTTGGAAGGCTATATGGCCAAATACTTAGTTAATCATGAACCTGCCAATGACTCTGCAATGCAGGAATTACTGAATTAAAAATACCAAGTTTTCCTAGGTAGTTTTATTGGCTTCGACGCCGACGAAGCCTCCATGGGCGCCTGCTCTTTTTTATCCTGGCCTTGTTCTGGTTGATGATGTCCATAACGGCGGCAGTCATCACCGCGGTCGATAAGCCGAACATCAGGATGCCGTTGGCCGCCTCAAGCGGGCCGAGCATGCGCCAGCGCGGGGACATCACGACATCGCCATACCCCAGCGTGACGAAGTTGACCCCCGAGTGGTAGAGCGCCGTCTTGAAATCGTCGAACTCGCCAAGCAGCATGAACAGCGCCGCCCAGATCACGGTCTCGGCAAAGTAACCAAGCGTCAGCAGGAGCAGCACCGTGTACAGCAGCAATACGTTGCCCGTTGCCGTTTCCTTGCCCCTGTGGGAAAGCTTGTAGCGGGCATACTGACGCAGGCTGATGTTGAGGAAGAACGCCTGCAGCAGCAGGCAAACCAACATCACGGGGAGGCCGATCAATAGATTGAGCAACACGGGGACCTCCTCCGCGCATCGATGGCGGCAGGCAACGGTGAGGAGTGCGCGGCCGGGTCAGGTCTGCTTTGGCGCCGATGGTTCGTCGATCGGCGGCTGTTCCTCAACCCATTGCCAGAACAGCTGGTAGCCGACTGCAAGCGCCACCGGGCCGATGAACAGGCCGATGATCCCGCCCGTGACCATGCCGCCCAGTGCACCGATCAACACCACCGGCATCGGCACATCGACGCCGCGGCCCAGCAAGAGCGGCTTGAGTACGTTGTCGGCCAGGCCCGCAACAAAGACATAGACCGCAAACACGATGGTGCCGACACTGGCGCCTTCCGTGGCGAACACGTAGGCGATGGCCGGTATCGTGATCAGGGTGGCCGGGAGCTGCATGATGCCCAGCAACAGCACGGCGAGGGCCAGGAGGCCGGCGCCTGGAATACCTATCAGCACGAAGCCGACGCCAACCAGCAGCATCTGAATGAAGGCGATGCCGATCACGCCCTGGGCGACGGCCCGGATGGTGGCCGTGCACAGGTGAGTGATCTGCGGCCCTCGTCCCGAGCTGAAGATGCGCGAGGAAATCTTCACCGCGCTGCGTTCCCCGCTTTCACCGAAGGCCATGAGGATGCCGGCGATGATCAGGGCAGCGATGAACATCAGAAAACCCAGGCCGGCATTGGCAAGCTTGCCCAACGCCATAAGACTGAACTCCTTCAGTTGCGGCGCGAGCTTCTGTGCCAGGCCGGTCAGGTCGGTGGCCGCTTGCAACCAGAAGCCATAGAGAGGCTTTCCAATCAGCGGCCAGCTGGCCACCGACTCGGATGGCGAGGGAATGCTGACCTTACCCTCCTTGACCACGTCCAGCGCCTTTTCAACCGACTCGGTCATCGACGTGCCCAACAAGTAGACCGGCACCATCAGGATGACGACGGCGATCAAAACGATCAGGGTTGCCGTGCGGCCATCGCGATTGCCCAGCCTCCCCCGCAGCCTGAGATGCAGGGGATAGAGGGTGATCGCGAGGATCACCGACCAGAGCATCAGGTGAAGGAAGGGACTGAAGATCTCGAAGCAAAAGATCACCAKCGCCGCGATCAGGCCGGCGCGAATCAAGACATCGAGCAGCCCGCGGGACAGGGCTTTCTCGTACATGGGTCTCAGCAACATGGATTAGCCCCTTCAACGGTGGGATTTCAGCTATCCCTGTGCGACTGCAACTTGAACGCTCTGGAACGAGGGTGTTCGCTAGCTCGTCCATTCGCCATCAGCAATGATGGTGGGCGGAAGCTCGGCCAAGGCTTCCGCCGGACCCTCGAGCTGCCAGATATGTACGCAGCAATTCCAGCCGTAATCCTCGGACACCCGGCTTAGCGCAGAACGCCACCGTGAGAACCAGGCGTCAACCGCCGCGACTTCGTCCCGGTCATCCACGACGACGATGATGTTGGCTCTAGGCATGGCATAGGCCTGTGTCCAAGCGACACCAGGGAAACATGCTGCACCTCCCGCAGGCACCGACGAGTTCAAGGGCTGGATTTGACTGTTCCATCGCTACCGCAGTGCCGAGTGCCGCCGTCGTCGCCGACAAGGCGAATTGCAGCATGGCATTGCAAGACGTGGCGAACCTGCCAAACATGGTGTCGGCGTTTCCGATTCAAGGAGCCCCATCGGCAGACAAACGCCGTGGTGCACCAAAGAGCAGGACGAGAAATGCGTTGCATCCCCAGGGCAACATCACGCCTTCAGGCCCGATGATGATGTTGTACGCGGTTAATAAAACTATCAGCGTTCAACGAGCGTGAACTCAGCGGCCGGCATGATCCCCACGCGCAGACGTAAGCAATAATACGTAGTCATTGATACTCAGGACTCAGCCACACGATCGAAGTGCAGCGGCGCGGTTTCGATCCACCCAGCCTACGAAGCAACCATGTGCCAGCTCAAAAGAAGCTCGTGACCTCCATTGATGGCAAATTGCACGCCAATGCAGACCAATAGAAAACCCATCACACGAGTCAGCGCATCGACACCGCCCTCGCCGAGCAGACGCAAGATCGTTGTGGCTCCGCGCAGGCAAGCCCAGAACTCCAGCGTAAAGAGCACGGCGACCGTAATGACGGCTAGGTGCACTGAATAGGAATAGCTGCGCGCGGGGATGGTTGAGGCGGCGCTGATGATGAAGGCAATGGTGCCAGGCCCCGTGGTACACGGCATGGTCAACGGAACAAATGAGATATCCCGGAACTGCGTCGCCGGCGTCGCCTCGGAAAATGCTTCCTGCGCCCCCTGCTCCGTGATCCGCTCAGGCGGAAATAGCATGCCGAAACCGATGTACGAGACGATCAGGCCGCCAGCAAGCCGCAAGCCGGGGATCGAAATCCCGAACAGGCGCATGACAACGCTGCCTGCATAGAAGCAGACCAGAAGCACAATGAATACGTAGATGGCGGCACGCAGGACCTGCCGATTGCGCTCCGCGTCCGGATAGCGCGCTGTCAGCGCCAACAGCACCGTGGCACTGGTGACTGGATTGGCGATGGTCGTCAGGCCCAACAGCCCCACCGCGACGTCATTGAGAAATGCGGGCATGTCTGGGTATCTAAGCGAACGAAAATCAGCTCCGCCCTTATCCACTTGTCGCGATGATGGGAGCGTGACCGGCGCGTCGCATGAGCATCGAAAGCATCATCGTTCGTCGAGCAAAGATACCGGTGCGTTGGCGGCGCATTTCTATCGCCGGGCATTGCGCGTCGCGACAATCTACTCAACGCATCTACGTGTTTACACCTAATGGTTTAATGCATGGAAAAATGGAGTTATTTTCTTCCTACTTTATTAACGCCAATTCGGCGAAGATTAGATAAACAAGAGGAAGCAAAAACCAGAAATATCTGGCAGGACCAATCGAAGATCGCCTCCTTTGATAAGACACCAACGTGAGGGAACTACCATGATCAAGTTTCCGCAGCTATGCGTACTAGGTGTGGCACTCCTGGCGGCAGGGTGTGTCTCTCAGCAGAAATATGATGAGTCGCAGCAGAAGAATGCGGAGCTGGAGGCGCAATACCAGCAGCTCAATGCGAGCATGGGGAGCGAAATTCAGTCCCGCGACGTGCGCATCTCGCGCATGCAGGATGCCATCAAGGTTTCGCTCAACGATCAGCTGCTGTTTCCATCAGGCGGCTGGGAGATATCAGAGCAGGCCAAGACCAGCATTGCCAAGGTCGCCAAGATCCTTGCCCCTCATCAGAAGAACAAGATCAACGTGAGCGGCTACACCGACAGCACGCCCATTGGTCCGGAACTGGCGAAGCAAGGCATCACGACCAATCAGATCCTGTCGCAGAAGCGCGCGGACAATGTGCAGCAATTCATGATCTCGCAGGGCGTCAATCCAAGCCTGGTATCGGCCAAGGGCTATGGCGAGGAGAATCCCGTAGCGTCCAACGACACCGCCGAGGGCAAGGCTCAGAATCGTCGCGTGGAGCTCACCGTAGCGAGCCCCGGTACGAGCAACTGAATCGGCGCGGATATCGAACTTGACGGGCGCGGCCAAATGGACCGCGCCCGTCGCCTGTTGCCCACCTTCACATCCGCGCCGGCGTGAATCGTTCGCTTGCGTCATCACCATGACCCAAGGATCGGGTGATGCTCGCGACGTCCTACCCGCCTGCCGCACCCTTACCCCTGCGGGGTGACGGTGACCGCCAAAGCCTCGGCATAAGTGATGCGCACCATGTCGCCGACTTTCAGCTTTGAGAGTCGGGCCTGGCGTGCGGGATCCTTCACCTCGATGATACGGGTCTTGCCATCAGCCCCGGTAAGCGTGACGGTATGCTTCTTCAGGTCGACCGCCGTGAGTTTCGCGGTCACCGTGACTGCCTGCTCGGCCGTACCACCCGGTTTGTTGCTTTTCTCATCCCGCGTGATGTCGCCTTCAACCTCGGTGCCCGCTTGCGCACTGTTGGCAGGAAGCAACTCAAGCGCAACGGCATGTTGGTACGTCATGGTGATCTTGTCGCCGACTTTGACCTGGTCGAACCGCGTGGCGGCCGGCCCAACCGCTACCGTGTCTTCTTTGCCAGCGGCCGTTCGAAGCGTGACCAGGCGTTTTTGATAATCGATCTGCGTCACCGTAGCCGTCACGGTCTCCGTCTCGTTGGCCAGCTCGTGTGCCGTCGCGGTCACCGGCGGCGCCGTGGATGTCTGCGCATAGACCGACAGAAAAGGTGTGCCTGCCGCTACGACCGCTAGAAGCAAGCAACGTGGGAAGTCGAAGGCGCTCATATCACATCTCTCTGTCAGCGACGAATCAAGGCGTACATGCCATGAGAGCATCCCGTTTCGGGGCCGCTCTGCCCTTTTCATCCAATCACGCAGCATGCCACCCCCGCCCCATGCCTGCAGCGCGCATAGACTCCTACAAGCATCGGCTGTGATGCTAGAGATCTCCAGTGGCTAATTACCGATTATTTCTGTGTAGAAATACGCAGGCTTAAAATGCGCACGCAAGAGTTTGCTAATTGCCCACGATCTAATTAGCGCGTAGATCTACTTATGCCTTTAGTGCTGCAAGTTTTTGCTGTGAATTCCCAATTAGTTGCGCCAATATGTATTGTCGATTAGAGCGATGAGGGGTCATCATGAGTGGCCGTTCCGGTTCTCTTTTTGCTCGCACCACCCTCGCGCTAGGGCTCGTTTTAACCTCCGGTGCTGCCTCATTGTTCGCGATGCCGGCGTTCGCACAGTCACAAGACTATTGGGACGGAAACTGGCACGGCAGCATCACGCCGTACGGCTGGCTTCCCGGCGTGTCCGGCGAAACCCGATACCAGCTTCCCAGTGGCCCGGATGTCACCGTCAAAAACAAGAGAGACCCCTTGAGCAGCCTCAGTGGCGCCCTGCTGCTCGAAGGCGATATTCGCAAGGGGAACTGGGGCATGTTCGGCGACATCGACTGGATCAAATTCTCCAACGAGAAGGGGCGCTTCACCTCGATTGGAGGCGAACGCTTCGGAGCCGACGCCGGCCTGGATACGCGCTGGGGAATGAAGGGCGGCCTGATTACGCTGGCCGGGCTGTATACGCTTGGGCACGGCACGCTTGGTTATGCCGACCTGCTCTTCGGCGCGCGCTATGTGTGGTTGAAAGGCAACATCAGCTGGAACCTCAACGTGGTCAACAACCAGGATGCCTTGATCCTGCAAGGTAGTGGCCACCTGCATAATCAGACGCATGCCGGTAACGCGATTATCGGCGTACGAGGTCGCTGGACGCCGTTCGCTGACTCGGGCTGGTACTTTCCGTACTACGCCGACGTCGGCACGGGCGACTCCGACAACACCTACCAATTGAACGTCGGCGTGGGCTACGCATTCCACTGGGGCGATATCGCCATCAGCTATCGCGATATCAAATATGAGCAAGGCGGCAGTGACAAGTTTCTCAAAGAGGCAAGGATCAGTGGGCCAAGTTTCAACTACACCTGGCACTTCTGAAATCCGGGTTGGCCAGGGCTTTTCTCTGGCGGACTCGCCGGCAGGCATCGATGCGTCGATGTCACGGTGCCCAATCGGCTTGGAACGGCGACGCCTGGGGAACGAAACGCGATCTAACGGTTAACGAGCGTCAAGCAAAGGGCGAACAGTGCTGCTGAATCTCCCGGCGCGAGGGCGGTGTCGAACACGCCCACGCCAGGGTGACAGGTCCCGGTTGCAAGGATCGATGTTCGCTTGGACTCCTCGTTCATTGAGGCTGTAGCAGGGAGATGTGCCACCATGACAGAGAACACTTCATTTCAGACGAGCGACAAGCCGTCATTGCGCGTGCTGCTGGCAGATGCAGACCAGGGCATAGCCGAGGAGGTGGCCGGCTTATTGGCTCCGATTGTTGGATCCTTCGAAATCACCCACGACGGAATCTCCCTGGTCAAGCGCGCGCTCACCGGCGCCATCGACCTGGTCGTTTCCGATATCACGTTGCCGCTGCTCAGCGGGTTGCAGGCATTGCAGCAGTTGCGCGAGAGAGGATCCACCGTACCCTTCATCGTTCTTTCTGCGCATGGTGAGCCAGCCGTCACGCGCGAGGCCCTGCTCTCTGGTTGCAATGGCTACGTCATCAAGCAACTGGCCAGCGAGGAACTTTGCAGAGCGGTGGAAGCGGTTGCGCATGGCTACCAGTACCTGAGCCCAAGCGCCCTCACCGCCATCATGCTCGCGCCGCCACCCACTCACCGACTGTCGCGCCGACAGGGACAGATCATCAACTGCGTCGCCGATGGATTCCGTACGTCGGAGATCGCTTCTTCGCTGGGCATATCGCCCCGCACGGTGGAAAGCCATCGGCAGGCGTTGCTGCGCCTGTTTGGCGTTCACAACAGCATCGCGCTTATTCGTGAGGCGGAGAAGCAAGGTCTCGTGCGACAAGGGATGGCCCGACGCATGGCAGAAGTGTCCATGGATCCCGCACTGAGTTGAGCCACGATGGGTGCGTGTCACTTCGCCTGCATGACGTCTCTGGCATCGAGACAGGGAGCGCTGATGTGAAGCTGTTCATCGTGCCGGGAGCTTGCACTGTGGCCCTGATGCTTGGTTGCTCAACGGTGAGCGTCAGCAATCAGTGGCGGAATCCCTCTTTTGCGGGACCGCCGCTATCCAACGTGCTCGTCGTTGGCATTACCCGTAGTGACACGATGAAGCGCGTGTTCGAGGACGTGTTCTCCCAAGAACTGCAAAGCGCAGGCATCCGTGCAGAACGCAGCTATGCCCGGCTTCCGCAAGGCGCCACATCGCTGAATCTCAATGATCTGAAGACCACGGGAATCGATGGCGTCCTCACCACGCGCGTCGAGCGCGTCGAGCAAAAGATCAATGTGACGCCGGGCGGCCCGAGCTACGGAGGTTTCTATGGTTGGTATGGATCAGCCTGGGCATCCACCCCCGATGTACATCAATACGAGGTGGTGACGCTCGAGACCAGCGTGTGGGACGTCAGGAGCGAGAAGCTCGTATGGACGGTGACTACGCAAGGCGTGCGAACGAATGATCTCACTCAGGCCACCAGGGACCTGGCCGCCACGCTGATACCGAAACTGAAAAGCGAAGGTGTCCTTCGCTGACCTCTCGCGGGCGCCCCGAGATGGCACCCCGGTAACGGGATCGGACTCTCTTGACTGGACCTGGGTCCAGCTGCGCTATGATGAACACTTCATGCGCACACGCCTTCACATCAGCCGCCGTCACCGCGTCCTTTGGACCGGGGTGGTGCTGTTTTGTCTGTTGTTCCAGCAGCTCGCCATGGCTGCCTATGTCTGCACGCTGCCCACCAGGCCGGCCGACACGGTGATGACGGGCGATTGCGCGGCCATGGGCATGGGCTCCATGGAGAAAGCCTCTTTCCAACACCAAAATCCGGATGCGCGTTGCGCCGAACACTGTGCCGGCAACGCGACTTCGGCACATGATGTTCGCCTGCCAGCCGTTCCGCCACTGTTGTTGCCCATGGCATCCCCGCTGCTGCTGGGAACCATCGCGCATGCGCCCGAGCAGGCGCCCGTGCCTGATGCCGCACTGCTTCGTCCCGATCCGCCGCCGACACTGCGGTTCTGCTCCCTGTTGATCTAGCCCTCGATCGCTAACCACTCGGCGGCCATGCCTGCGTGCATGGCTCGTACGGTTTTGTGATCGGAGCTAGCAATGTTTTCGCATCGAATTCTGACGCGTGCCTGCACGGCGCGCTTTTGGCTGTGCCTTTTATCGGTCGCCACAGGTCTGTTGGCATCTTCAGCCCGGGCGGACGATACCGCCTCGACCCTGACGTTGGACGCAGCAACCCGGCGCGCCATGGCGCAGGCGCCGCTTCTTCAGGCACGTCTTGCCCAGCAGGACGCCGCGCGCGAAGAAGCTGGGCGCGCCGGCGCCCTCCCCGACCCCCAGCTGACCGTGGGCATCGACAACCTGGCCATCCAAGGCCCGGGGGCCTTCACGGCCGGCGGCGACACCATGACCATGCGCACCGTCGGGCTTTCCCAGGCGCTGCCGTCTCGGGCCAAGCGCCAGGCGCAGCGCGACGTCGCGCAAGCGAATGTCGAACAAGCCGCGTCCACCTCGGCGATGACCCGGCTCGCCATCGAGCAACAAGTCGCCGGCGCCTGGATCGGCGCATGGGGGGCTCACCGTGAACTCCAGATGTTGCAAGCCATGCGGCGTGAGTGGGCGATCGATGTCGTGGTGGCCCAAGCGCGATTGCGCGGAGGCAACGGCTCTGCTGCCGATGTACTGGCCATGCGCAATGAAGCGCTCGATCTGGAAAACCGCATCGACGACGCCAACTCGCGCGAAGCCCAGGCTCGAGCGGCATTGGCGCGATGGCTGGGCACGCCGGTCAACGAACCACTGGCCGACGCACCCGACTTCACCGTGCTCCCACACGACGAATCCTCCTTGCTGTCCAACCTGGACCATCAAGGCAACCTCCTCGGCTGGCCTGCTCGCGAACACGCCGCCGAAGCCGCCCTGGAGGCTGCCAAGGCCGAGAAGCATCCCGAGTGGAGCGTGGGATTCAACTATGGCTCGCGTGTGCGCGGCCTGTCCGACATGGTGTCGCTCCAGGTCGGGGTGAGCCTGCCCTTGTTCACGCGCAATCGGCAAGACCGCGGCATCAGCGGGCGTGCTGCAGACCTCGATGCAGTTCGAGCCGAGCGCGATGACGCGCGGCGGCAACAGGCCGAGGCTGTGCAGGCAGCCTGGGCGCAATGGGATGCGCTGGGCCGGCAAGTGCGTCGACATCTCAGCCAGCTACTGCCACAAGCCAACGATCGCGCGGCGCTGGCCCTGGCGGCCTATCGCGGTGGCGGCGATATCCAACCCTTGCTGGATGCGCGCCGCGACGAAATCTCTCACCACACCGACTTTGCTCGCATGCTGACCGACTACGGCCGTGCCTGGGCAGCCTTGACCTACCTTCTTCCCGAGGGGGACACCCCATGAAACGTGCTGTCCTGATCTCATTCATTCTCGCGGCACTGCTCGTTACTGCGATCATCGCCTACTGGACAGGCCGCCGCGGCAATGCTCCGGCGGAATCTTCCGCAGCCACAGGATCCGCTACACCGGTGGCCCGTACCACGGTCCTGTATTGGTACGACCCGATGACGCCCGGGCAGCATTCCGACAAACCGGGGTTGTCGTCGATGGGTATGCAAATGGTGCCCAAATATGCCGATGCGGGAATGGACACGAACACCATCCGCATTGATTCGGCGACAGTGCAGAACCTGGGCATGCGCACGGCGACCGTGGAGCGTCGTGCGCTCCCTGCGACGATTCAAGTGCCCGGAACCATCAGCTGGGATCTGCGCCAGGCGACCGTCGTCAGTGCTCGCGTGGACGGAGTCATCAGCAAGCTGTACGTACGCGCTCCGTATGCGAACGTGGCTGCCGGTGCGCCGCTAGCCAGCTTGCTCGCCCCGCAGTGGAGCAGCGCCGTGGCCGAATCGCAGGCCTTGCAACATGTGCAATCGGCAGAGGCCAGAGCCTTGCGCGGCGCCTCGCAACAGCGGCTGCAGGCACTGGGCTTGTCACCAGCAGACAGCGGCGCCCTCGGGAGCAGCGGCCAGATCACCCTGCATGCGCCGCAAGCAGGCGTGATCAGTACGCTCGATGTGCGCGAGGGGCAACGCGTCAACGCCGGGCAGACCCTGATGACGATCAACGGGCTATCCACGGTGTGGGTCGAAGCGGCGTTGCCGCAGGCGGTTGCCGGGATGATGCGCGCGGATACACCGGTCGACGTTCACGTCGACGCCCTGCCAGGCCAAGTGTTCCACGGCCATGTGGAAACGCTGCTGCCCGATATCGACATGGCTACCCGCACGCAACGTGCACGCATCGTGCTTGCCAATCCGGATGGCGCGTTGAGTCCCGGCATGTTCGCCAGCGTGCAGTTCGACCCATGGCCAGGGGAAGCCTTTCCAGTGGTGCCGGACGATGCATTGATCGCCACGGGTGATCACACGCGGGTGATCGTCGCCAACGACCGCGGTCGCTTCCGCGCCGTCGCGATTCGCACCGGACGCTCGGCGGGCGGCTACACCGAAGTCCTGGACGGCCTCGCTGGCGGCGAGAAGGTGGTGGTGTCCGGCCAGTTCCTGATCGACTCGGAAGCCAGCCTGTCGGGGGCGCTCGATCGCTTGAACGATCCTGGCGCGAATCCTGCTCCTGCGAGCAGCGCGTCGATGCCGGGCATGCCGATGTCAGGAGATCGTCCATGATCGCGACGCTCATCCGCACCGCGATCGCGCATCGCGCCCTGGTGTTGCTGGCTGCCCTGGTGCTGGCGGTGGCCGGCGCGTTCGCTGCCATGCATACGCCGATCGATGCCCTGCCCGATCTGTCTGACACCCAGGTGATCCTCCGCACGAACTGGCCAGGCCAGTCGCCCCAGGTGGTGGAGGATCAGGTCACCTATCCGCTGGCCACGACCATGCTATCGGTGCCTGGCGCCAAGACGGTCCGCGGCTACTCGTTCTTCGGCGACTCATACGTCTACGTGTTGTTCGATGACAGCACGGATCTCTACTGGGCACGCTCGCGCGTGCTGGAGTACTTGAGCCAGGTACGCGATCGCTTGCCCGCTGGCGTCAGCCCCTCGCTGGGCCCGGATGCCACCGGGCTGGGCTGGATCTACGAGTACGCACTGATTGACCGCACGGGACAGCACGATATTGGCCAGCTACGCGCATTGCAGGATTGGTTTGTGCGCTATCAGCTCAAGACCGTTCCCGATGTGGCCGAAGTGGCAAGCCTCGGTGGCATGGAGCAAGCATGGCAAGTCGTGCCCGATCCGCAAGCGCTGGCCGCGCGCAACCTCACGATCACGCAGTTGGTCGAAGCCATTCGCGCTGCCAACGGCGCGAACGGTGGTTCCGTCATCGAGCAAGGCGAAGCTGAATTCATGGTGCGCAGCGAAGGTTACCTGCGCAACCGTGAGGACTTCGAGCGTGTGCCCATTGCCACCAACTCCGGTGGTGTGCCGGTACTGCTGCGCGATGTCGCAAAAGTGCAGCGCGGACCCGGCTTTCGACGTGGCATCACTGAACTGGACGGCCAGGGTGAAGTCGCCGGCGGCGTTGTTGTATTGCGCACGGGAAAGAATGCGAAGACCGCGATCGCCGCCGTCAAAGTCAAGCTTGCCGAACTTAAACGCAGTCTACCGGCCGGCGTGGAACTTGTGCCGACCTATGATCGCTCCGAGCTGATCGATGCGGCCGTCGATAACCTCTGGGGCAAGTTGCTCGAGGAGTTCCTGGTCGTCGCCCTGGTCTGCGCGTTGTTCCTGGGTCATTTGCGCTCCGCCCTGGTGGCGGTGATCACGCTGCCGCTCGGTGTGCTGGTTGCGTTTATGGTGATGCATTTGCAAGGTGTGTCGGCCAACCTGATGTCACTCGGAGGTATCGCCATTGCCATCGGTGCGATGGTCGACGCAGCCGTGGTAATGATTGAAAACACCCACAAGCATCTGGAGCATTGGCGTGATGCTCACGATGGGCGGGAACCGCAAGGCGCTGCACGCTGGTCACTAGTGGCGGAGTCGGCTGTCGAAGTGGGGCCCGCGCTGTTCGTGAGCCTCCTGATCATCGCGCTGTCGTTCGTACCGGTGTTTGCACTGCAAGGCCAGGAAGGCAAGCTGTTCAAGCCGCTTGCGTTCACCAAGACCTACGCCATGGCGGCGGCCGCCGGCCTCGCCGTTACCCTGGTGCCCGTGTTGACGGGATACCTCGTGCGCGGCCGCATCCGCGCCGAGCGCGACAATCCGCTCAATCGAGGCCTCATCGCACTTTATCGCCCCATCCTGGAAGCCGTGCTGCGATATCCGAAGTCGACACTGGTGGCGGCCGCCATCCTGCTACTCAGCGCCGCGATTCCCATCAACCAGCTGGGCAGCGAATTCATGCCTCCGATGGACGAAGGCACGCTGCTGTATATGCCCACTGCACTGCCGAGCCTGTCTGCCGGCAAGGCGGCGCAGCTGCTGCAGCTCACGGATCGCATGATCAAGACCGTGCCCGAGGTGGATCACGTGTTTGGCAAGGCCGGACGCGCCGAGACCGCCACCGATCCCGCACCACTGGAGATGTTCGAAACCACCATCACGTTCAAGCCGAAGAACGCTTGGCGGCCAGGCATGACCATGGACAAGCTCAAGATCGAGCTGGACAAGGCCGTGCGCGTACCAGGTTTGACGAATTTGTTTGTACCGCCAATCCGCAACCGTATCGACATGCTGGCCACCGGCATCAAGAGTCCAATCGGCATCAAAGTGCTTGGAGCCGATCCAGCCGTATTGCAAACCGTGGCCGACCAGATCGAAGCCGTGGCCAAGAAAGCGCCCGGGGTCAGCTCAGCCATTGGCGAGCGCGCCGAGGGTGGCCGCTATGTCAACGTGCACATTCGTCCCGATGATGCGGCCCGCTACGGACTAACCCAGCAGCAGGTACAGCAGCTGATCGCAACACTGGTGGGCGGAGATCCCATCGGGCAGACCATCCAGGGGCGGGAGCGCTATCCGATCGTGGTCCGCTATCCACGCATCGCGCGTGATTCGGTCGCAGCATTGCGGCAGTTGCCGATCGCCACTGCCAGCGGCGCGCAACTGATCCTCAGTCAAGTCGCCGACATCAACTTGGACATGGGGCCCCCGATGCTCAAGAGCGAGAACGGCCAGCTGGCCACGTACGTCTACGTCGATACCACGGATCGGGACCTTGGCGCCGTCGTTGCCAACCTGCAGCGGGTCGCGGCACAGCAAGTGACCTTGCCGCCAGGCATCACGGTGGCATGGTCGGGACAGTTCGAGTATCTGGCCAGCGCGACGGAGCGACTGAAGCTTGTGGTGCCCATCGCGCTGCTGATCATCTTCGGACTGATCTATGCCGTATTTCACCGAGCCAGCGAAGCTCTGATGATCATGATGAGCGTGCCGCTGGCCCTCGTCGGCGGGCTGTGGCTGGTCCTGCTACTCGGGCACGCCGTGTCGGTGGCGACCATGATCGGCTTTATCGCTCTGGCCGGTGTTGCCGCCGAGTTTGGCGTGGTGATGCTGCTGTATCTGCGTCACGCCTGGGAGCAGCACCTCGCGCTCGATCCGCATGCCGGACCGGCCGAACTCGACAACGCGATTCGCGAAGGAGCCGTGCAGCGCGTGCGGCCGAAAGCGATGACCGTCGCCGTCATCCTTGCCGGTCTTTTCCCCATACTGCTCGGCCATGGCGCCGGCTCCGAAGTCATGCAGCGCATCGCTGCCCCCATGGTGGGCGGCATGCTCACCGCACCGCTGCTATCCATGCTTGTCATCCCGGCCGCGTTTCGCCTTCTGGTCCTGCATCGACTGCGCAAGACCGGCCAGGCGACCGTCGCACTCGCTCCCGACCAAGGAACCACTCGATGAAAAAACACCTTCCCGCCTTCGCCATCCTGGGCGCACTGGCTGCAGCGCCCGGCTTCGCCCTAGCGCAAGCAATGGACCCGAACATGCCCGGCATGCAGCACGATGCCCACGCTACCGATGCGCACGGAACCGGTGTGGTCAAGGCGATCGACACGGCCAGGAACACCGTCACATTGCAGCATCAGGCGATCGCCTCCGCCGGCTGGCCAGCGATGACGATGGCGTTCAAAGTGGCCTCGCCGGATCTCCTGAAGGCCATCAAGGTCGGCGACAAAGTGCAGTTCTCACTGCATCCGGCAGGTATGGACAGCACGGTAACGGCGATCAAGCCTGTTCAGCCCTGACCCGACGGCGCCGAACGCACGGCATCGGCTCCATGGCAGCAGGAGTCTTCCTGCTGCTTCGGCGGACAAGGCGCCGTGCCGTAGGAACAGAAGACGCAACAGTCGCCAGCTTTGGGGCGCACGACCTCGCCACAACCTGGGCAGTCGTAGAAAAACCAGCAATAGTCGGTGGGCATCGTCTCCTGCGAACGATGCCCGCACCACGGACAGGTCACCGTGCTTTGCAGGATAAGTGTCCGTTTTGAATCCATGGTCATGACCCGGATGAAACCGGGCCCGAGCGGAACTGCGGCCATGCCGAGGTCAGCACGTCCATCCCGGTCCGCACAAAGAGCAACGCCAGCAGTGCGCCAAAGACCAGGTCAAGCCACGCCCAGCCCGTCCAGGCGATCACGGCTGTCGTCAACAAAACACCGGTGTTGCCGATCACGTCATTGCGCGAGCACAGCCAGACCGAGCGCATATTGATGTCGTCGCTGCGGAACCGCGTCAGCAGCAAGAGGCAGGTCGCGTTGGCCACAAGCGCCACACCTGCAGCGATGGCCATAACGGCTGGCAAAGGCGTGGCGCCGGCGATCAGTTTGTGCACGACCTGGGCAAGCACGGCAGCAGCGAAAGCGAGCTGGACGCCTCCCTTGACGAGAGCGGCCCCGGCGCGGGCACGCAGCGAGCGCCCCAGTACGATCAGACTCAGCCCATAGACCAGGGCATCGCCCAGGCTGTCCAGCGAATCGCCCTGCAGGGCGGTTGAGTCCGCCAAGAAGCCCGCACCGAACTCGCCCACAAAGATCGCCACATTGATGGCCAGAACGAGCCACAGGATCCGACGCTGCGCTGCCGATCGGGCAAGCGCTTTTCCGGTGGATTCGCAGTCACAGCAGGCCATGGTCTAGTGCTCCCTGGAACAATGGCCTAGGCTAAAGTCCGTAGCTGCTACGGAGTCAAGCCATGCGCATCAGCGACCTGGCCAAACGAACGGGTTGTCACCTTGAGACGGTGCGGTACTACGAGCGCATTGGCCTGCTGCCGAAGCCCGATCGTTCGATCGCCGGCTATCGCCAATACGGTGAGACGGATGTCGAGCGACTCCAATTCATCGTGCGCAGCCGGGCGCTGGGCTTTCATCTGGATGAAATCAAGAGTCTGCTGACACTGGCCTCTGAGTCCACCTTGTCGTGCCAGGAAGTCGACGCCCTCGCCCGCAACCACCTTGCTCAAGTCCAAGCCAAACAGCAGGAGCTGGCGGCGCTCGCCAAGGAGCTGCATCGCATGATCGATACATGCCACAAGGACACCCGCGAGACATGCACGATTCTGCGCGGCCTGTCTGGATCGCAAAGAACAGCAGCATGATCAACAACGCGCCACTGCCGGGCGGCTGCCAGACCATGGAGGTCGACGTGGTTGCCGACCCGTGTCGGCTTTCATGTCTCCAATGCCACAGGCAGCTTCTTGGGAACCATGGCATCGCGGCGCTGTGCGATTGCCCATGAAGCCGACATCGTCTCCCGTCCCGCAAGAAAACTTGAACGCCGCCGCCCAGGGCACTGCACGGGAAGTGGGCGCCGCCTTCCTCAAGCTCGGCCTGACCTCATTTGGCGGACCGATCGCGCACCTGGGTTACTTTCGCAGGGAATTTGTCGAGCGGCGACGCTGGCTGGATGAAGAACATTTTGGCCAGCTCTTGGCGTTGTGCCAATTTCTGCCGGGGCCGGCGAGCAGTCAGCTGGGGTTCTCCCTGGGCTTGTTGCGCGCCGGCTGGCTGGGCGCGATCGCCGCCTTCATCGCCTTCACCTTGCCATCGGCACTGTTGCTGTTCGCGTTCGCCGCATTGAGCCAGGGCGTGATTCACGGTCTCAAGCTGGTGGCCGTAGCGGTCGTTGCGCAAGGCGTGCTCGGCATGGCGCGAACCCTCACGCCGGACCGTCCCCGCGCTTTGATGGCCGCGCTCGCTGCCGCCTTGATTGCCGTCAGTGCCAGTTCGGCGATGCAGTTGCTGGTGGTTGCCGGCGGTGCAGCGCTGGGACCATGGCTGTGCCGCAACGTGACGGCACGACAGGGAGAGACGTTCTCGTTGCATTACGGCCACCGCCTCGGCACGACACTGCTTTGCGCCTATGCCGTCTTGCTGCTCGCCGCGTTGACCATCGCACCCGGCTTGCCGCCGCTTGGCCAGGTTGCGGGAGCGTTCTATCGAACCGGCGCCCTGGTGTTTGGCGGCGGGCATGTCGTGCTGCCGCTGTTGAAGCAGGCCGTCGTGGATCCGGGATGGGTCACCAACGATACCTTCCTGGCCGGATACGGTGCCGCGCAAGCCGTGCCCGGGCCGATGTTCACTCTGTCTGCATTCCTGGGCGAACGGATGCAAGGCGGCTACGGCGGCACGCTCGGAGCCGTGGTCAGTTTGCTGGCCATCTTCCTCCCCGGACTATTGATGGTCTCGGGCAGCCTGCCTTTTTGGCGGGCACTTGCTGCGCGCGATCAAGCGGCGCGCATGCTCGCCGGCGTTAACGCTGCCGTGGTGGGCCTGTTGGCCGCTGCGCTGTACAACCCGGTGTGGGTGAGTGCGGTGCGCGATGCAGAAGACTTTGCCATCGCCTTGATCGCTTTTGCGCTGCTGGTTGCGGCTCGATGGTCTCCGCTGGGAGTCGTCGCCTGGTGCGTCGTGGCCTCTGCGCTGCGAACGCTATGGATGTGATCGGGCCGATCCAGGGATCTCGACACAAGCGATCGAGGCCTTATGCCGTGCGCTTTCTGGTGCGCGCTTGGGTGCCGGTGGATTTGACCGCGGGCGGGCGCGCGCAGGACTGTCCCGTCGCGCTACAGCAATTCTCGGTGAGATAGCCCACCAGGTCGTTCATGACGTCAAGAACCGGCGAGTAGTAGATGAACCGCCCATCCTGCCGGCTCGTGATCAGCCCTGCATGGACGAGCTCCTTCAAGTGGAACGAGAGCGTGGCGTTGGCCAGCCCCAGCCGCTCGGCGATCGCACTGGCTGCCAGGCCATCGGGTGCGTGCTCCACGAGCAGGCGATACACGGCCAACCGCGACTCTTGGGCGAGTGCGGACAGCACGGTGATGGCTTGTTTGGTCTGCATGGCGTGCCGGAAGCTCGGTCAGGAACCTTCCAAGTGTAAGAGCAATGGCAGTGTCGTTGAGTACTCAGGCCGCGTCAGCTTCGTACCAGCGCTTGCTCACGGTCACGATCCGAACCACGGAGAGCATCACCGGCACTTCAATCAGGACGCCCACCACGGTGGCCAATGCGGCACCGGAGTGCACGCCAAACAGGCCCACTGCCGTGGCCACGGCAAGCTCAAAGAAGTTGCTTGCCCCGATCAGCGCCGACGGCGCCGCAACACAGTGCGGCACACCGAGCTTCCGATTAAGCAGGTACGCGAGGCCAGAGTTGAAATACACCTGGATCAGAATCGGCGCCGCAAGCATCGCGATGATCAGCGGCTGGGCGAGAATCTGTTGCCCCTGGAAGCCAAAAAGCAACACCAAGGTCAACAGCAACGCGCCCAGCGAGATCGGCCCCAGCCTGGCCAGCAATCGCTCAAGCGCGTCCTGCCCGCCATGCGCCAGTACAGCGCGACGCAGGAGGACGCTGATCAGCACCGGCACAACGATATAGAGCATCACCGATAGCATCAGCGTATGCCACGGCACCGTAATCGCCGAGATGCCGAGCAGCAGTCCCACGATCGGCGCAAACGCAAACACCATGATGGCGTCGTTCACCGCGACCTGGCTCAAGGTGAAATTGGGCTCGCCACCGCACAGGTTGCTCCATACGAAGACCATCGCCGTGCACGGCGCCGCGGCAAGCAAGATCAGGCCCGCCACATAGGAATCAAGCTGATCCGCAGGCAGCCACGCGGCGAACACGTGCCGAATGAAAATCCAGCCCAGCAAGGCCATCGAGAAAGGCTTGACCGCCCAGTTGATGAAGAGCGTCACGCCAATGCCTTTCCACTGACGTCGCACACCCGCCATCGCGCTGAAGTCGATCTTCAGCAGCATGGGGATGATCATCAGCCAGATCAGCCCCGCCACCGGCAGGTTGACCTTGGCCACTTCCATGCGGCCCAGCGCTTCGAACGTACCGGGCAACACATGACCGAGCAAGGTGCCTGCCACGATGCACAGCGCCACCCACAAGGTCAGATAACGCTCGAAGAAACCGATGCGGGCCACCTCCGCCTGCGGCGCGACATCCATGGCAGTGGTCGCCTCGGTCATGCGACATCCTCGCTGTCGTCTTCACCGGTCAGCGCACCGATACCATCGAGCGCCCACTTGAGGTCTTCCTGACTCATCGTTTCGACAGGCAGGCTCAACAGCGCCATGAGGCGATAAGTGATCAGCATATGTGCCTTGCGGAAGGCTTCATTGATGGCCACGGGACTGCCCTTGACCGCCGCCGGATCGGGCAGCCCCCAGTGCGAACGCACGAAGTCGCCAAACAACACCGGGCACGGCTCGTTCGCTGCGCTATCACAGACGGTGATCACGATATCCAGCGGCGGCGCGTCTTCGCCGACGAATCGGTCCCACGACTTGCTGCTCAGCCCCTCGATAGGAATGCCCGCCGTCGCCAGCTCCTCCAGCGCATAGGGATTGACCTGACCCGTCGGCTTGCTGCCAGCGCTATACGCCTCGAACCGCCCTGTACCCAGGTGATTGAGCGTTGCTTCGGACAAGATGCTGCGGGCCGAATTGCCGGTACAGATAAAGAGAACGCGACAAGGATGCATGGTGCCTGTTACCCGGGGTGGCAGTGACGGTTGTAATTCTATATTTCCATAATGATAGAATCGTTACATCGACGCAACCGGTTCGAAAACCCGCCATGACGCTGCACGACCTGCCCCACATCACGGCCGACGCGCTCGACAAGCCCAGCCTGGAAAAGCTCGCCCTGCCCGCAGGCTCCGATCATCCGCCACGGATCCTCATCCTCTACGGCTCATTGCGTCCGCAGTCGTTCAGCCGAAAACTGGCCCTTGAAGCCGGGCGGATTCTTCAACAGTTCGGCGCCGAGACCCGCGTATTTGATCCTCACGACCTGCCCGTCCTGGACAGCGTGCCGGCGAGCCATCCCAAAGTGCAGGAGCTGCGCGAGCTTTCCCTGTGGTCGGAAGGCCAAGTGTGGGTAAGCCCCGAGCGCCACGGTGCGGTGACTGGCGTCTTCAAGAACCAGATCGACTGGCTGCCGCTGGAAGAAGGCAGTGTCCGCCCCACCCAAGGCCGCACGCTGGCCGTCATGCAGGTTTGCGGTGGCTCGCAGTCGTTCAACGTCGTCAACGCGCTGCGCGTGCTCGGCCGTTGGATGCGCATGGTGACCATCCCCAATCAATCGTCGGTTGCCAAAGCCTGGCAGGAGTTTGACGAAAGCGGCCGGATGAAACCGTCACCGTATTACGACCGCGTAGTTGACGTGATGGAAGAGCTCTTCAAGTTCACTCTGATGGTGCGTGACCGTAGCGATTACCTGGTTGACCGCTACAGCGAACGCAAAGGCGCCGCCGAAGCACGTGCCTTGTCCGCCGCGGCAAAGGTCGTGGAAGTTGTCGCCGCATCGACTGCTCTTCAGGACAGTGCACCTCCGAAAGCGCCCCACTGCTGCGCAAGCGGAGGCTGTTGAGCCTGCTGATCTGGCTCGGGAGGCACACCAGCCCCTCTCTGCGCGAGCTCTACGCCGCGATCTTGTGCGCGTAATACGGCCGCGCCCGATCGTCCAGGATCGCGTACAGCGCCGCGAGATTATTCGGATCGGGATTGAGCCAGGCATCGATGTGCTCGGGCTTGATGGGAATGATGCAGCGGTCGTGACCGGCGGCGGCCACTTCAGGCGGCGGTTCGTCGGTGACCGCGGCGAACGAGAACAAGTCGACGCCGTGATCCGCGCCTGGCGAGATATTCCAAAGGCACGCCACGAGCATTTCCTGTGCGGGCTGCGGATCGAACTCTAGCTTGACGCTCTCTTCCGTCTCGCCGGGCGCCAGCTCCCTGCCCTCCATCTTGTGCCGTGCCACGCTTTCATAAAAGCGGGTCACGATCATGATGCCGTGGCGATAGCCGAACAGCTTGCTCCACGACTCCTCGAGTTTGTCGCGGCGCGCATTGTAGGTACCTGGAAATCGACGCTCGATCGCATCGTTCCAGCCTGGCAGACGGCACTGGTAGCGCATGGGAACGACAATGCGCTGACCATCGCGCTCGACCATCACCGGGGCATAGCTGCCGGGATAGATGAGCGAGTCCTTGTCGAGCAGCTCCTTGCGCTCAAGATCCTCCAGATTGCGGCGCGCCGCCTTGATCTTGTTGGTGGCGATGCGCTGATCTTCGGCAGCCTTCTTGGTGGGTTTGGGCCCAGCCAGGATGGCCTCGGCATTGAGCAGCCGCTCCGTCTGCAGCGTCAGCTCCGCCTGCAGCTTCTCGACCCACTCCCGATCGCCCTCGGCGACAATCCTGGCCAGCTCAAACCCCTCCTCGCCCCGCGGCTTTCGGAACGGCTCGCGCATGGCCTTGGGGATCTTGTTCCAGCCGCCGTCCTTGCGCTTCTCCCAGAACAGCTCGACGAAGCGCTTCAGGCTGATGACGGCGCCGAACTCCCGAACGAACTTGTCGTAGTCGGCTTCGATTTGCGCTGAGTAGCACATGGCATTGAGCTTACAACTGCCGTGTGGTGCGGCATGTCAAGACGCGATGAGGCCACACCCATTTTCGCAGCCGTTGCTACTGACCTGCGAAACCCGGCTATGCCGCCCCTGCCGGAGCCACGTGGGCAGACACGAGCGGGGCATCGAGCACTGCGCGCGTGAGCTGCCGAAAAATCGCGCCGAGCGCATCCATGCCGGGGTTGCCGTTGGCGGACAACATTCGATGCAAGCTCTTCGATGGCGTGCCCGTGGCCTTGGCCAAGCCCTCGAAACCGATCAGGCCATGTGTAAGGTCACGCATGAGCAAGCGCGCGGCCTCGGTCTCTCCGTTGAGAAGCATGGAAGTCGCCTCGTCCAATAGGGCGCGGGCAAAAGCTGCGTCGTTTTGAATACGGTTCGCGATGGTCTCGCGATAGTCGACAGTCAGTGCCATGGCGTAGCGACTCCGAGCATGAATCACATGATGGGTACGGCTTTCTTTGATTTCGTTGCGGTGGCAGCTTTCTTTCCTGCCACCCTCTTCTCGGCTTTGTATTGGGCCACCAGCAAGCGGGCAATCGCGATCGACTTTTGCTGGTCGCTTTTGTCACTACCGGCCAACAGCACGATGAGCTGCTCGCCATCCTGATGGACATATATCCGGATGCCGGGCCCCCAATCCAGACGCCACTCGGCCACTCCACAGCCAAGACCTTTCAAACCTGCCGTATGCCCGGCCGCCAATCGGGCAATCACTGCCGCGACTTTTGCGGCCGGAACAGCTGCCAACGCATCGAAAAACTCGCGGTAACGGTTCCGTCCATGGTTATCGATGAATTCCTTCACCTGCTTCACAAGGCGTCCTTTCCCTGCTCATTGAAAGTAACATATACGTTACCTTTTGTCCAAGGCCGCCAAGCCATTCTTTCCCTCTGCGTCCCCAGGACGTCGCGGCGGCAGCTCATTCGCATCCAACAACGACGGATGTCGCGTTGCGATTTACATCGCATGGCGTGACGTGCATTGGTATGCCCGAAATTCCAAATGCGGTTCGCAAAGCATCCGATCCACGACTCTGGCAACACACTCGAGAATTAATCCTTCAACGGCCACCAGGAGAGCGCCACAAGCGCATGGATTGCGTCAGCGTAGGCATCTGCCTCCCCATGGTGGTTGCGAGAAATGGGGGCAGGTTCATCGCTATCTCCAGCCTTCGATTTGAGAAGTGAACCTGCCCCGGCGTCTACCGTTTTTGAACTTCGTGATGCCCGGGCCAAGCCATCGCTGACTCGGCCCAATCCAATGCCGTTGACGGCGCCAGTGCGGTATTACGACGCGATGCCCATGTTGGCCAGGCTGGGGTGCAGGTCGCGGACCGGACTGAGGACTTCCAGCAGCGCGCCCAGGTGCAGAATCGTGGATTCCGCAAACCACGGCGCCACCAGCTGCACACCGATCGGCAGGCCATCCTTGCTGGTGCCAAAGCGCATCGACATGCCCGGCAAACCGGTAACGCTCAAGGGTGCGGTCGCATCCATCACGTGCAAGGAAGAAACCGCCTGGCCGTTGATGACGAACTCCGCTGCGTCATGCGCATGCGCCGGCACCGGCGTCACCGGGCAGAGCAACGCATCATAGCGAGCGAAGTACTGAGCGAAGCCGTCACGCATCGTCTCGATCTGTTGTTCGGCGATCACAAAGTCTTCGATCGAGGTGTCAGGCGTGTCAAAGACGCCCTGGACATGCTTGTAGATCAGCGCTTCGTGCCCGGCCGTCGCCTTCCTGAAGGCAGGCTTGGTCTCCATCGCCTGAAGCTTCCACAGCAGTTCGAGCGCATTGATCTTCTCCAGCACCGGGATGCGCACCTCTTCGACGATCACTCCCGCACTCTTCAGCGCTTCCGCCGCGGCCTTGACCGTCGCCGCAACATCATCGTCGATGGCGCCAAAACCCGGTTCGACTAGCCAGCCGACGCGGACTCGGCGATTGGGCATGGCTCCTACACCGGCATCCAGGCTGGTCGGGCTGGTGGAGAACCCATCAGCGCCGTCCGGACCGGCCAGGAGCTCATAAGCGAGTGCAATATCGCGAACCGAACGAGCCATCGGGCCGGCGTGCCAGAAACGACGCGGCACGCGCGGCCAGACGCCGGTCATCGGGATTCGACCATGGGTTGCCTTGAGACCAATGACGCCGGTCAGGGCCGCCGGGCCGCGCACCGAAATAGCCACGTCCGTCGCCAAGCCGATGGGCGACATGCCCGCCGCGATGGCCGCCGACTCACCACCGCTTGATCCACCCGGCGTGCGATCAGGATTCCATGGATTGAGCGTGCGGCCCGAAAGCAAATTGTCACTCTCGATCCAGTAGGAGAACTCCGGGAGATTGGTCTTGGCCAGAAGAATGCCGCCCGCCTTCTTCATTCGCGCGATGGCGGTGGCGTCGCTATCGGGAATACGCCCCTTGAAGATCGGCGAGCCCAATTGGGTGAGCACGCCCGCCGTGTCGAAGGAGTCCTTCGCGGTGAAGGGAACGCCGTGCAGCGGGCCAAGTTTGTCACCCGCCAGAACGGCAGCCTCAGCCTCCTTCGCCGCTTTCAGCGCCTCGTCCGCCATGGCGACGATGGCATTGATCTTGGGATTGGTCTGGTCGATGCGGTCGATATGCGCCTGCACGACCTCGACGGGTGAAACTTCCATGGTGCGGATCAGCTCGGCGAGCCTGGTTGCATCCTGGTAGATAAGTTCGTTGCTCATAGGGGGAGTCTCAACGTGTTTGACAGGGGGATAACAAGGTCAGAGAGCCTGACTACCTAACGCTTGTTAGGTTGGAGGATAAGCATCATACTATCCGCCCGTCAACCACTTTTCGGTGCGCGGGGTTTGGCCCCGGCCCTGGCTGTTGAGAGAATGCATCGTGAAAAGCGGGGCCGAATTCCGCCCCCGCTCGTGCGATCAACCGGCCGGCGGCCTGCAGGTGAACACCATTACCGAGCTGGCGTGCTACCTGCGCAGCTCAAGTCATCGAGGATAGATTCGTGGATAGTCAGGCAGGCACAAGTTCCAGGGACAAGATCCTGGACGTCGCGACAAAGATTGCGCAGGCGCATGGCTACGGTGGCCTGAACCTGCGTGCGCTTGCAGAAGAAGTTGGCATCAAGGCGGCCAGCCTCTACCACCACTTCCCAAGCAAGGCCGACCTTGCGGCCGCCGTTGCCAGGCGCTACTGGGAAGATGCGGCAGCGGTACTGGAAGTGCTGTCTACCAAGACTCCCGATCCTGCCGACCGCTTGCGACGATTTCCAGGAACCTTCCGAAAGTCGCTGGAGAACGACAACCGCATTTGCTTATGCAGCTTCATGACCGCCGAGTTCGACGATCTTCCCGACGCGGTAAAAAAAGAGGTCGAGACCTTCACCGACGTCAACGTCGCGTGGCTCGGCAAGACGCTTGTGGCGGCGGGCATCGTGGGCACCAAGGACGCCAGGAAACGCGCCAACGCCATTTTCGCCGCCGTAGCGGGCGCGCAGCTGATGGCGCGCGGTCGCTCCGATATCAAGCTTTTTGATGCCTTGATCAAGAACTACCAGGCGGCCGGGCTGCTGCCATCGTAAGCGCCCTCGCCCGCCGGGCTGCCCTCCGGTGACGCCTGTCATTCGGTGATCGCACCCGCCAACTTCCGGATGACGGGAGCCGCCATCACCACGAGCGGCAACATGACGACCCATGAATAGAGATAGGCGTGGACCCAATGGGATAGAAAAGTCCCGCTGGATACGAAGGGGGCGCAGGCTATGCCGGCCGCAATCGAGCAAGTGATTCCCGACTGGATCACACCAAAGACATAGTGGGAGTATTTTTTGGGAAGCTTGCGCATCGGGATAGCCTGCCGATGCGAAAGCGCGAACGCGCCTCGCACAGCATGGTCAGTTCGTCTCACTGATCCTGCCGCCGCACGGCAGCCAGGCTGCGCTGAACTTCCAGTGCATTGCGCTCCACCCAGTTGTGTTGAAGCAATCCGTCTTCGCGCACGTGAATGACCGAGGTGCCCGTCATGCGGATCGGCGTATGGCAGGGCTCAAATCCCATGAAGCCGTTGTTGCGGCCGGTAACGATCCAGCGTGTAACGACCCGGTCCCCTGCGTCATTGGGAAACATTTCGACAATGTCGAACTTGAAGTCGTTGATGGAACGCAGGAATGCCCCGACCCATGTCTTGAAGGCAACACGCGGTTCAATCAAGACGCCGCCCGAGGTGACCCCGAAGTCTTCGGCCACGATGTGATCGGCCGCCTCTGGGTTCTTGCCCTGCCACACTTCGCGCCAGAATCGTTCGACGATTTGAACAGCATGCTTCTCGGCCATGGGATCAGTCTCCTGCGTATTCGCCAGGTTTGAGGTGTTGGCGCCTTGCGTACTGAGAACTCTCGGCGCGGTAGGGAGGCAGTTTCAGCTGTTGCTGTCAAGAAGTAAAACGAATAATATTTCTCTCATTTAGAAATATTTCTTATTTATGAATGCATCCGACATCGACCTTGATCTGCTGAAGGCCTTCATCGTGGTGGCCGATCAGGGCAGCTTTACGGCGGCCGCGGAAGTCATCGGCCGCACCCAGTCCGCAGTCAGTCAAAAGCTGCTTCGACTTGAAGACGCGCTGCAGATGCGCCTGTTTGAAAGAACAAGCCGATCGCTGCATCTGACCAAGGATGGAGAACGGGTGCTCGTCGCGGGCAGACGCCTGCTCGATCACTACCAGGCATTCATGCAGGAGGTTACGCAGCCGCCGAAGGCATCGGTACTCAGGCTCGGCATTTCGGAAAACCTGCTGCAGACACAACTACCTCACCTGCTCGCTGGATTCCGTCGCCGCTATCCCGAAGTCGCACTCGATCTGACTACAGGCTCCAGCCAGGACTTGCTCGCAGCCCACGAATCGCAGCAACTGGATCTCGTCATAGCCAGGACGCCAAAGAGCGGGGCCTTGCGACGCGGGCGTGTGATCTGGCGCGAGCCTCTGGTCTGGGCCGCCTATCCGGGATTCCGGATGGATCCGAAGACTCCCGCACAGCTGGTGATGATGAAACCGCCTTGCGTGTATCGCGAGACCATGATCGAAGCGCTGGAGTCAGCGGGACGCGAATGGACGGCGGCCTGCACCGTCGGCAGTTTCAGTGGCGTGCGGGCGGCGGTGCTGGGAGGTTTAGGCGTAACGGTGCTGAGCAAGTCCCTGGTACAGGAAGGCATGAAAACCATGGCGCCCTCCCGGCACTGGCCAGCTCTGCCGACCGTCGAAGTGTCAGTACTTGGGGAGTCGCCTGAGACGCGCCATATCGTCGAGACCCTGACTTCGCTGCTGATCGAAGCACTGACCGAGGGTGCGTCCAGGAGAGTCAGAAAATAACGCCTGCGCAGAGGCACGACGGCGTCTGACCAGAGCCTACGCCTTGCAGTGCCTGGACGATGCATCCCCCACCCACTGATAGGCCTTCCCATTCGGGTAGGAGACCAGCTCAAGCTGCATGCCCCACGGGCTGAGGAAATAGACCCAGGTTTCGCCAGCCGATGGACCTTGCGTCATCACCGTGGGCTCGCCGAGGACGGTAAGGCCTATCCGGTGCAGGTATGCCACCGCCCTATCCATGTCATCGACATAGAACGCCAGGTGGTGGCCACCGATATCCGAGTTTCGCGGCGGGGTTTTCTCCTGGGTTTCGGTCGGGGCATAACCGAAGATCTCCAGATTCGTATTGCCGGCGGTCATCATCACGATCCTGTCGATGACCGCGTCGCTGGCAACGTTGAGGTGCACCGACATCCAGTCATCGCTGGACGCGAAGGGGCCAAATTCATAGGCGACTTCGAAACCAAAATGATCGCGAAAGAACGACACTGCTTCGTCGAGGTTGGGCACGGTAAAACCGACGTGATCAACTTTTTTGATGCCGGGAATGCTCATGTCTTCTCCGAGTTACTTTGATGCAAAGCCCCTTTGGTGATTTCCCGCGGACTCGGCAGTCGTTGCCGGAAATGCTCCGCCAGGCGATGTGTCGCCAACTTCAAGCGCTCGAGGTTTTCCAAGTCGAGCGATGAACGGGATCGTCAACAACGCCAAGCCCGCCATCGCCGTCGCCAGATAGYCCACCGCACCCAGGCCCCTATGCGGTATGACCAAGCCTCCGATGATGGCGCCAAGTCCGATGCCTGCGTTGGCAGCTGAAACATTGAGCGTGCCCGCCAGCGCCTGGGAGTGCGAGGCCACTCGCATGACGCGCACCTGGCAGATCGGAAACAGGGCTGTGTAGGCAACGCCCCAAAGCACGAACGGTATGTCGAACCAGCCACCGGCGCGTGCGAGCGACACGCTCGCCGCCATGCCGACACCAAGGATCACCACGAAAAGGGCCGTGGCCCCCAGTGGACTGCGATCGACCGCGCGGCCGCCGAGCCAGTTTCCGATCAGTCCGATCGCGCCAAACCCCATCAGCCACCAGCCAACCCGCGCAGGCGCAACGCCAACCAAGGTTTCCAGCGTGTCCGCCAGGTACGTATAGGCGGTGAACATCGCCGTGAAGATCAGCACCGACAGACCGACATGGGCGACAAAACGCGGGTCCTTGAGAATGCGCGCCTGCTCGACGAGCCGCATGCGTCGTGGAAGTTCCAGCGTCGGCATGAAGGCCGCGATCAACATCGCCATCAACAGCGACAGGCCAGCCAACAGCGCAAAGGCGGTGCGCCACCCAAAGGCGTGCGCGGCAAGCGTGCCCAGCGGGATGCCAAACAACAGCGCCGCGGAAATGCCCAGATACACCATCGATACCGCGCGCCCGGCGTGCTGGGATCCGGCAAGTTGCCCGGCGGTCTCGCTGGCCGTGCCCCAAAACACCGGAAGCAAGAGCGCAGCCATGAATCGCGCCAACGCCAGGACCCAGATGTTCGGCGCCATTGCAGCCAGCGCATTGGACGCGGCAAAGATCAGCAGGATGATCACGAATAGACGCTTGCGTTCGATATGCGACAGCAAGCCGGTCAACAGCGGGCCGAACAGCATCACCGTGAATGCAAAAAGCGTAACAAGTTGTCCGGCGGCAGAAATGGAGATGCGCAGTTCGCGCGCCAACGCAGGCAATAAGCCAACGATCACAAACTCGGTAGTGACGATGACGAAGGCGGCCACCGCCAGGATGGCGATCGCTCCAGCGCCACGCCCGGACGGCGTGCCGCCCGGCGTCGCTGTTGGCAGAGAAGACATGAACGTATCGAGGACTAGTCAGGGTTTCACTAGCTTATTGCGGATACGTAATCTCTATTAGGGTATTATTTCCATATATTCTGGATTGATTTTCCATAATTAGAGCGCAAGATGACTCCGTCGGAACGACTGAAAGGGCTTGAGGCGTTCGTCTTCACCGCCGACGCCGGCAGCTTTACCGCAGCGGCCGAGCGCTTGAATCTCACCAATTCGGCGGTTGGCAAAAGCGTGGCGCGACTGGAAGCGCGACTGGGCGTGCGCCTGTTCGAACGTTCCACTCGAACACTATCCCTCACCGATGCGGGCGCCGCGTACTATCAGACTTGCGCGCGCGTGCTCGCGGACCTCGCGGAAGCAGAATCGGTACTCGCTGCGCAACGTGTGGAACCCATCGGTCATCTGCGCCTGGATCTGCCTGCTGCTTTTGGTCGCATGAAGGTGTTGCCGGTGTTGTTGCCGTTCTTCGAGCAGCATCCCAACCTTCGTCCCCATCTGTCATTCACGGATCGCTTTGTCGATATCGTGGATGAAGGCATCGATGTGGCCGTGCGTATCGGCGGCGCGAATATCTGGCCAGAAGCCGTGGGACATCGATACCTGGGCGCCGAACGCCTGAGCCTGTGCGCCTCACCTGCGTATCTCAAACAGCATGGCGCGCCACAGTCTCCTGCGGAACTCACCCGGCACGCGGCCATCGTCTACGGCCGAGCCGACGGCAGCACCAGCCCTTGGTTGATCGCACAAGAGGCCGGCCCGCCGGAACCATGGACGGTGCAAGCAACGATGGCCCTCGGCAGCGGCGAGGCGGTGGTCAGCGCCGTCAAAGCCGGCTGCGGCATTGCCCAGCTGGCGACCTGGCTAGTGAGGGACGAATTGCAGCAAGGGACGTTGGTGAAGATTCTTCCGCAGCTGGAAGTGGAAGGCCTGCCGCTCAATCTCGTGTGGCCGCGCAGCCGTCAATTGCTGCCCAAGGTTGATTCGATCCTCAAACTGCTGACTGCCTCGCTGCGTATCGACTGAGGCCGCCGGCGCTACTCGTGCAATCGTTATCACCCCGCGGCCGCCGGTATAGCCCTCCCTACTCCTCTGGACAGTCGGACTCCTGGATCGGAAGTGGACCGTTTGTCCTGAATATCCATCGAAGCTAGACGGCTGCAGAGCCGCCCGTCTCCGACTTGCCCGATGGCTGCTTTCGAATCACAACGTAAGACACGCAAGCGGTGGCTGGAAAAGCAATCGCATGCCATAGCGGGAACATGCCCAACCACCTGGCCAATTCACTCCAAGACCACGTCATCAGTGTCGTGAGGAGCGCGATCCCGAACGGGACGGGAACGACGACGATGGTTGCCGGCCCCCACGACGGGGTGAGCAGCAAGGTCGCGACGACGACAAGCACGAGCGACCTTCGAGAGTCAGGCATGCGCCTGGCAGCGAACCAAACAGCGAGCACGGCAACAAACATGATCGCAGTGAGGCCCAGATAGACCAGCAGCATGGAGAGATAGATCATGCCCACCGCCCTCAAATCACTTGCTGCTCATGTGGTAATACGGGTCAACCGAGCTGATCAAAACGCCCATTTCTGACTGGATATAACGGTTTGCCGTGCTATCGGGGTTGGCCGTGACTTCTTGATGCACCGGCATGTCCTTCAGAAGCGTTCCGGTCTGCGCATCGAAGACGTAGATCCTGGCGCTATAGCCGACTCGTGGCGGCTTGTAGCCCCCTTGGGCATGCATGCCGCCGCGAAACTGAAAGAAGCTCGGGACCAACAGTGGATTGATCTGCAAGGCCAGCCGATACGGCGGTTTTGATGCCTTGCCTGACGAAAGAATGCCACTCTTGAACGCAGCGTCATCATCTTCTACGAGATGAATGACAATGCGACGCTGCTCGGCCCATGCCGAGAAAGCCTTGTCGACCAAGGCGCAGCTTTGATCTTCGCTGGTGCAGGCCACATAGGCCGTGAAGCGAGGATTCCCATCGTCGCCAAACAGCGCCATCGACTTCAGCGACTGTTGCTCACTCTGGCCAAGCACGGTCGGCGACCGGGCACATCCCTGGAGCATTATCCCCAAAACGATCACTGCGATCAGCACCTGTGGCCGCACGCGAAGCCCCTTTCCGATCGTTCAATTCACCATTGAGTGTGACGGCCGCCCGGGTCGCCGGCAATGTCCCCGATGCGTCGGGCGCAAACCTTACCCCTGCCCTCGCTGGGATTCCAACTGCAACGTGCTAATTGATCTGTGCAGCATGCATGCGTCGCACGCGTACAGTACTGCCGCCGTCATAGGTCACCACATACGTGGAACCTTCATGCGTCTGCTTCACCACTTGCAAGGGGTCGGCGAGCACGGCTTTTTCCAGAATATCTTTGTGATAGGCCGCCAATTCGCCCGTGGGAATCAGCATCAGCGGCGGACTGATCTGCTGGAAGCGGTTGAAATGGCTGCCGCATTTCGTCGTGGTGGCATCGAACTTGAACCAGCCCTGCCCGCAGCTCTGTCCAGATACTTCCGGCAGACGCTTCAGCCAGATGAAGTACTTGTTCTCATGCGTGATCCACAAGCGGTTATGTCTCGTATTGTTCCCTCCGATGTCGTCGGAGTTCCAATAACGGACCAGCGAGGCCTCGTGGCAATCCGCCGATGCACACTCCTGCAGTACCAGGTATTCGTTGTCCTGCAGGTGGATGGGCTCGATGCTGAGGATGTCGTCCTTGACCAGGGGCTGTGCGGGAAACACCACCGACGGCATGCGCGGATCGACCTTGAAATCGCCGGAGATCAGATAGCCGCCAGACTCCGATGAATACGGCGGCGCCGTGACCTTGACGGCAGGCAAGGTCGTCTGCGCCCAAGTGCAAAAGCTCGTCACAACCAGGACGCCGGCGATCAGTACGTGTCTCACGGGACCTCCTATCCTTGAACAAAGCGCTCTCATTCCAGCGGCCCTGAGCCAGGCGGCGCACATCGGCGAGCCAACGCAAGCTACGTCACTCAGTCAACCAAACGATCACCATCATTCTTGCACAGCCGCGCGACCTCTTCCCTCAGCTCATCCATGCGCCTGTGCTGGCGATACAGCACCGTGCTTGCGAAGACGTAGCATAGCGGCAACCCGATGATGACGACGCCCGTAAAAAATCGCGCCCCGGTTGCACGCGAAATCCGCTCGCCCGAGCGTCTGCCATGCCTTCCCGTCGCAAGCAGCCTTTGCGCCTTTCGGATCGAGTCCCGGGCGAGCCGTCTGCGGCGAACGCACAGAATGCCGCTAAGTGCGACTGGAGGCATCCGGCCGCAAGTAGATGATCAGGCAGCAACAGATCAGGGCCATTGCCACCAGCGGATGCCAGGCAGCGATGACGGCAGCCGCCACAAAAGTGGCCAAGGTGGACAGTGACCGGATCTTCATCACCCGTCGATCCGCGGCAGTCACTTTATGCGCGCCTTGCCGATCGATTGCCTCCTTGCACAGCAAGACATAGGTGGCATTGATCAGGGCGAAGACGACGGCGTAGAACAATACGGGAACGGAAGCCAGCCCCGACTCAGCGATCCACGCGGTGGTAAAGGGCACAAAGGACACGCTGAACAAGTGCGCAAAGTTCGTCCATATCAACGAGCGCGAAGCCTCGGCGACGTATCGACACACATGGTGATGATTCACCCACACGATCGCGAGAAAGAGATAGCTCACCGCATAGGCCACGCCTGAAGGCCAGAGTTTTCCCAACGCTGCAAACGACGCCTCATGCGGAGGATGCAATTCGAGCACCAGGATGGTGATGATGATGGCGAACACGCCATCGGAAAAGATCATCAGCCTTTCAGGACTCTTGCTGGGAACGGTCATGACAGTCTCCACTCGTCGCTGTCCACCGGATCGAATCGCTTGCGAATCGCTGGCAAGGTCCTGCCGGCAACTCCACCATCGGCAAGTCGATCAGCACGATCGCCGCTTGCGAAGAAAGCCGTCGACCGAGAACGGGCCGGCGCCGCCGATGCACAACGCAATCAATGCCGCCAGGTAGAGAAGATCCGTTTCATACCCAGGCTGACCGAAATGCGCACCAGCGGCATCGTAGGACATCAGTTTGATCGAACTGAAACCATTGGGCAGATGAACCGTAACGATGGCCACCAATAACACAATGGCCATGGGCAGCGCGGCAACAGGCACGAAGGCGCCGCAGAGCACAAGCAAGCCACCAACGACCTCGATGGCAATCGTCGCCCAGCCAAACACCTCGGCGAAAGGCATGCCCATCGCGTGGAGAATCGCGACAAACGCCTCCGGTCCACGGGCCAACTTGGCATAGCCGTGCTCGACGAAACCAAATCCGACGATGAGTCGCAGCGGCAGCGCGTACCACGACGCAGGCACCGGTAGCGGCGAAATGGCAAGGTTGCGTAGAAAGCGAGTGATAGGTGTCAAAGCAGGTTCCTCGATGCAACGGGTCTGCCGCAGGAATTCCGGGACTGACTCCTTAGCCCATTCGCCGATGATCCTCCAAGAGTTACCTGCAGCGACAAGACGCCTGCCTGATGGTCCGGGTCGAGTGCGTTGACCAACCTCCAGGTCTGGACCGCCGAACGCGGCTTGTGGTGTCCATAGGCGCGCTTCGTTTGGCTGTCCCTGGATCCGGGGCCAACCCGCATTGGCAGAATGGCGCATCTACTAATGATCTAGTTGACAATCACGCGCCGATGCATAGAATCTACTAACGACATAGTAGATGGATGCGTCGCCATGAAGATCTCGCTCACCGACCGAGAGGCGGATGTGATGCAGGTGCTATGGGACCACGGCCCCTCGGTCGTTGCGGAGGTCCGCGAGCGTCTAAGCGATCCCCTTGCCTATACCACGGTGCTCACGGTGCTGCGGACCTTGGAAGCGAAGGGCTATGCAGGGCACGAAGAGGAGGGTCGCGGTCATCGCTATTTTGCCAGCGTGAAGCAGCAGGCGGCGCGCAAGAACGCCCTGCAGCATCTGACCGACAAGTTGTTCAAGGGTTCGACGGAATTGCTGTTCTCGCACCTGGTGTCCGATCAGAAACTGAGCCCGGAACAGATCAGGCGCATGCGCCAGTTGCTGGCTGCACAGTCCGACAAGGACAAGCCGTAATGCTCTCCATGATTGGTTATGTGCTGATCGTAGGCGTGCTACTGGGCCTGGCGGCGCTGATCGCCGAACACGCCGCCACGCAGCGCCAGGCATCAAAGCGCTGGATCTGGTTGACCACCATGATCGCCTCGTTGCTGCTGCCGGTGATCATTCCCAACGTCACGATCCAGATGCCGAGCCTGATCAAGCAGGCTCGCGTCCAGGAACGGATCGTGTTGCGTGAGGCAACCTCGGTGCACCTCCCGATGGCAGCCCTCGATCACGGCATGCAGAACGCCAGCATCGCACCCGCCCGGCTCGAGACGTTGTTTCATGGGGTCTGGCTGGCGACTTCACTGCTCGTTTTGGCTGGATTGGTGCTCAGCGGCAGCCTGCTGTATTGGCGAAAACGCTTGTGGTCGCGGGGAAATCTCCTGGGCACACCGGTGCTGGTCGCCCCGGATGCTGGACCCGCCGTCGTCGGCTTGCTTCGCCCCTGCATCGTCATGCCGACCTGGTTACTGCAACAACCCGCCGCGCGGCAGCGATTTGTTCTTGCACACGAGCAATCGCACCTGGACGCAGGCGACCCGCACGTGCTTTCCATCGCGCTGTGTTTGCTGGTTGCCATGCCGTGGAATCTACCGCTGTGGTGGCAATTCCATCGGCTGCGTCGCGCTATCGAAGTGGATTGCGACGCCCGCGTCCTCCGCGGCGGGTCGGCCGTGAGGGGCTACTGCGAAACATTGATTCAAGTGGGACAGAACCAGTCCCGCTCCATAGGCGCCGTGGCTGCCATGTCGGAGTCCGGATCATTTCTTGAGCAAAGGATCAAAATCATGTTGCTTAAACCAGGGAAGCGTGCGCGCTTGACCGCGCTGGCGATGATCGGTGCCGCGGTAGGCATGGCGGCATTCGCGGCGCAGGTGACGCCGCCCAACATGGCCGATGCCTCGGCGCAGCAGGCGGTGAATGTGAGCCCCGCCATTCTCGCCAACTATGTGGGCACCTATCAATTCGGCACTTACTCGGTGATGACGGTGAAGCTGGAGGGCTCGCAGCTATCCACGCAACTTACCGGGCAGCGATTCATTCCCATTTATCCGAGCAGCAATGTTGCGTTCTTCCTGAAAGTGGTCAACGCACATATGAATTTCGTGGTGAATGCGCAAGGCCAGAGCACGGCCATCGAGTTCTACCAGAACGGCAACCACGTCTTGGCGCCGCGCATCGACGCGGCAGCGGCCCAGGGCATCCAGACCGCACTCGACACACGTGTGAGCGCCCAGCAGCCCTATCCCGACAGCGAGCAGGTCTTGCAGATCCTGCTTGCCTATAATCCCGACGCTCCACGCCTGAGCCCCGATCTGGCCGCGCTGATGCGCGAACAGAAGCCGCGCGCCGATGCCTTTCTAAGCGGGCTTGGTCCGGTCACATCCCACGAGTTTGCCGGAGTCACGCCCCAGGGATGGGACAAGTATCTGGTTCGCCATGCGAATGGCACCGAGGAAGTTGCCTTTGTGCTCGACCGTAATGGAACCATCGACGGTGCGTTCCGCCGCCCGTGAGCCATCCGCTGCGCAGTCGCAGCTCCCCGACTGATGGACAAGATTCCTCAGAACACCAGCCTCGCGCCGAACATCCACGTTCGGCCCGGGGCTGGTTCGTAATAGCGACCATTGCCGTCGTTGACGATCACCGACCCGACATAGCGGTGGTCAGCAAGGTTATTCACGCGGGCGCTCAGTTGCATGCGCGCCGCCTGCCCCAGCGGGAAGCCGTAGGTTACACCGGCGTCCGCGACGACATAGCCGGCGGCGCGGGCGGTGCCAAAATCGTTGGCTGTCGTCGGGCCCGCCGCGGTAAGCGTGAGGCCCTGGCTCCAGCGCGCGTCGCCGCCATGGCGCAGCAGCAAGGAGCCGTAGTCCTCCGGCACGCCTGGCATGCGGCTGCCGGCGCGCACCGGCACGTTCGGCGCGACGCATGGCGTGGCGGTGCAAGTGAGGAAACGGCTGCGGAACTGTGCCTGCAAGTGCGTATAGCCGGCGACCAGATGCCAGGATGGCGCGATCTCGCCATCCATCGATAGCTCCACACCCTGCCGCCTCGCCTCAGGCACGTTGCGATAAGTGGTGCGTCCATTGACGCTGGTATCGATGGCCAGTTCGTCGCGCGTGTCGGCGCGGAACAAGGCCGCGTTGAAGGCGAGCGCTTGCGTGGCCTGCCACTTGGCGCCCAGCTCGATGTTGTGGCTGCGCGCGGGCCGAAGGTTGAGGGCAAGGCCCGGCGCACCATCACTGCGATATCCCAGCTCGTTGTAGCTGGGTGTTTCGAAGCCTTCGCCGTAGCTGGCGTAGAGCCGCAGCGTCTCCCCTGGCCGCCATTGCATCGCGGCGACCGGCGTGGTGGCCGAGTAGTTTACGTCGCCGCTGTCATCGGGATTCGACGGCGTGATGTAGTCATCGTGCGCACTGAAGCGCACATCGTCATGCCGCAATCCGAGCATCAGCGCCCACGCTGGCGCAAAGTGCCAGTACCACTGCGCATACGCGTCCACGTTGTGGACGTTGTCGTCCTCATCGCGACGCAGCGCACCTTTCACGCCCAGCGTGTCGCCCACGAAGTTCTCGTAGCCCAGGCGGTGCTGCCGCTGGTAATCGCCACCGCCGCCGAGCACGAATTCGTCATCGCCACCCAGCCAGTCGCCGCGATGCGTCCAACGAAGGTCCGCGCCGCCGTAGTGCGTATCGGGTTGAACAACGCCGCCGGGTTGTAGCGGATTGGCTTGCGTGGCGACGGGGATGGATTGGTACTGGGTGATCTCGCGCTGGCCGTAATACGCCATTGCGCGCCATTGCCCATCGTCGCCGGAAGGCCGTTCGTAGATCAGGCCCAACTGGTCCTGACGAGTGCTCTTGCGCGTGTCGAACTGCTCCGCCGCGGGCGACGCCTGCCGCGGATCAGCCTGCAGCTGCGCCCTGGTGAGGCCCATTGGATCCTGCGCCACAGGCTGATCCAGGTGGTTCATCACCAGCGTGAGTGTCTGCCCCTGCCCCAGGTCAAAGCCGAGGCGCGCATGTGCCGTCTGGCGATTGACGCGGCTGTGGTCACGGTAGCCGCCCGATAGCCACTGCGAAGCGGCGACGTTGTAATCCATGGCGCCGACGGTGCCGCGCGTATCGGCGAGATAGCGGAAGCTGTCGTTGCTGCCAGCGTAAACGCCCAGCGTGGTCTGCGCCGTGGCCGTACCCGGTGCGCTCCACAGCTGCACCACGCCGCCCGCGGCATTGCCGTAGAGGACAGAGAACGGGCCGCGCAACACCTCCACACGCTCGGCTACATCAAAATCGAAGTGCGACACCTGGCCCTGGCCATCCGGCAACGTCGCGGGAATGCCGTCGACATAAAGACGAATGCTGCGCACACCGAAGGTACTGCGCGAGCCGAAGCCACGGATCGATATCTGCTCGTCCTGCGCATAGTTCTGCCGGTCGCGCGCCAGGATGCCGGGCACGCCCACCAGCACCTCCGAAAGATTGACACCGGGATTGCCGACTTCGGCCGGCGCCACCTTGACGATGCTGAGCGCCGCGGGAACATCCAGCGCAGGCATGTCGAGGCGACTGGCATTGACTTGCACGGCCGGCAGCGTGGCCTGCTGTGCACTGGCCATCCACGGCCAACACGTCATGCACGCTGCGCCGATCATCAGGTGGACACGCCGCGGATGCATCGCCCCTCCCGTGGCATCGAAGGCAGCAGACTATCATCACGAATAGACATCGATGGATGCAAGTGACAAATATGTCATCCGCGACATGCGCCACTTGCACGCGCGCTAGGGCATGCTTGCAGCCTCGTCATGTCATCTGGACGTCCGTTTGATGGCCCATGACTTTTACATGACAGTGCTTCCGCCCTACCCCCAAGGAACGACATGAACGGCTCAAGGCCCGCCCCCAAGTCCCGCCGTGCCGGCACGCTCCTGGCGCTCGCTTCGTTGATCGGCGTTGTTTCAATGCATGCGCTGGCCCAGCAGGACCTGGCGCGTTTCCATAATGCGCCCGCTTCCACGGACAAGACGCCCAATCCCTACGCCGGCAAGGCTGACGCGGCCAACGACGGCAAGACGCTGTTCGGCTCGTATTGCGCGGCCTGTCATGGCGCGGCTGCACAGGGCAACGGGAACGTGCCGCCGCTGGCGAGCGCAACGGTGAAGAAGGCTCCGCCCGGCGCATTGTTCTGGTTCATCAAGCACGGCGACGTATCCAACGGCATGCCTGCGTGGGATTCGCTCAGTGAGGATCAGCGCTGGAAGATCGTGACTTATTTGGAATCACTGGAACCCGGCAAGGCCGCCGCAGGAGCGCCCAAGGCGGTCGCCTCGATGACGCCCGGCAACTGGCCTGCACCGACGCCGCCCTTCACTGATTTCCGTTACGAATCGCCGGGCACCAGCCGCAAGATCACTGCGGCCGATCTGCCCAAGCCGTACGCCACCAAGTCGGCCGGCAATGCGCCGCAACTGGTGGAACGTCCGGCCGATGCATGGCCCAAGGCGCCTCCGGGCTTCAAGGTGGAGCTGTACGCCACGGGGCTGGACAATCCGCGCCTGCTGCGCACGGCGCCCAATGGTGACGTGTTCGTGGCCGAGACCGGGGCGGGTCGCATTACGATGTTCCGCGGCATCACCGCTGATGGCCACCCGAAGGAAACCCACGTCTACGCCACTGGCCTCAACGAACCGTTCGGCATCGCGTTCTATCCAGCCGTCCATCCGCAATGGATCTACGTGGGCAACACAGATGCCGTCGTGCGCTTCGCATACAAGGAAGGCGATGTGCAGCCATCGGGCAAGCCCGAGCACATCGCCGATTTGCCGCACAGCGACGGCGGACACTCAACGCGCGATATCGCCTTCTCGCCCGATGGCGCGCGCATGTACGTTTCGGTCGGCTCCAAGTCCAACGTGGACGATACGGACACCACGCCGGAAGAAAAGAACCGCGCCGACATCCTCGTATTCAAGCCCGATGGCTCGGATATGCGCATCTTCGCCAGCGGTATCCGCAACGCCGTCGGGCTCGCGGTCGATCCCAGGAGCGGCGAGTTGTGGTGCTCGGTGAACGAGCGCGATGGCCTGGGCGACAACCTGGTGCCCGACTACATCACCCACGTGCAGGAAGGCGGCTTCTACGGCTGGCCATGGTGGTACATCGGCAACCACCAGGACCCGCGCCACGCCGGCAAGCACCCGGAGCTGGCCAGCAAGGCCATCGTGCCCGATGTCCTGCTCAATCCGCACAACGCCTCGCTGCAACTCACCTTCTATGAGGGCGCGCAATTCCCCGAGGCCTATCGCGGCGACATCTTTGCGTCTGAGCATGGCTCATGGAACCGTTCCGCGCGCGTCGGTTACGAAGTGATCCGCGTGCCGCGCCACGGCACCGCACGTGCCAGCGGCGACTACGAGGACTTCCTCACCGGCTTCGTGCTGCCCAGCGGCCAGGCCTGGGGTCGCCCTGTCGGCATCACCACGGCAGGCGATGGCTCGCTGCTGGTCAGTGACGATGGGTCCAATGTGATCTGGCGGGTGAGCTACGGCGGGGGCTGAGGGCGATCGCCGCCCCCGTGGTCGTCGCCACGGCGGTTCGACCTAGCGAAAGTATCGATGGGCCGGAAGCGGACCCCGGCCCACGCGATCCAGATGCCGAAGACCACCTTGCAATGGTTGGGTACTCATCCACCCAGTCGTTTCCCGGGTGACGTAAACTTGACAGTTTAACTTGACAGTTTAACTTGCAAGTTAAACTGTCAAGTTCTAGACTCGCCCCATGGTCAAGACACCCCATTCCAAAGCCACCATGGCATCGGCAGCCAATGAACTGGCGACGGCAGTTGGGCAGTTGCTACGCCGCCTGCGGTCAGAGACGGCCACGGATGAACTCAATCTTTCGCAAGCCGGCGTCCTGGAGAAGCTGGATCTGCACGGCCCCATGAGCACGGCGGATCTCGCGCGCGCCGCATCGATGAAGCCCCAATCGATGCGAACGGTTCTCGCGAACCTGGAACAGGAGGGACTAGTGGAGCGCAAGCTTCATCCGTCCGACGGTCGCCAAGTTCTTTTCGCAGTGACGGGCAAAGGCGTCGACGTTCGACGCAAACGCGGCCACGCCAAGCGCGAATGGCTGCTTGCTGCATTGATGCGACTTGAGCCCGACGAACAGCGAACCATTCTGGATGCGATCCCGCTGATCAAACGCCTGGGCGAGCCATAACCCAACGCTGCCGGGTTCGTCGCGTAGTTCGTCAACTGGGTGGATGTGTCTTTTCGGCACTCAACGCCTTACAACCTGCAAAGGAGTGACATCGTGGTCACGTGGCTTCACGATCTTTCCTATTTCTTCGGCGGCATGTTTCTCGCCAATGCCTTTCCTCACTTTGTCTGGGGCATCTCCGGACGTCCATTCCAGTCGCCGTTCGCCCGCCCACGCGGTGAGGGCCTGTCGTCTTCGACGATCAACGTCATCTGGAGCTTCGTGAATTTCGTGCTCGCCTATCTTCTGCTTGTTCGCGTAGGCAATCTCGATATCCGCGACGCGCAACCCATGGTGGCGCTGGGACTTGGCGCGTTACTGATCAGTCTTGCGCTGGCCAAGCGATTCGGTCGCTTCAATGGCGGCAACCTGCAGAGTTGATCTTGCATGCGCCTCCTGCGCCCGCGGGAGGCTAGGGAATGGTTCGTAATCCATGTCCGCCCCGGTTAGAAAACGGACATTCAAAACCATCTACTACAGCGACAAATGTGCGACATCGACGCCGATGTTCGCCCATAGCGGCTCCGCCAACGCGGCGCAGGCGGTCATCCCAGTCGCGCGCGTTCTGAATTCGGGTGCAAAGCCAACACGCACGGCCTGAGAGCAAATGCGTCACAGCGCACAACGGTCATCCGGCTGTCTTGCCGAAACGGGCCGCGCATGGCTGAATGGCAAGGTCTACAGGGGTTTCGCCATGGTTTTGCGCAGCATCGCTACGCGGCTGTCTCTCTGGGTGCTGGCCGGCTCCGTGTTGGTGCTGGCCATTGCCGGCGGCGTGCTGTTCTACCGGGTGAGCGGGCAAATCCTGGAGAAAGCGCATGGCGAAGCGACGGCGCTCGCCAATGAGGCGGGCAACCGGATCGAACAGCGCCTGGCGCGCGTAGCCGACACCGCCCAGACCCTGGCCGTTGTGGTGGGCACGCATCCGGCCGGCGCCGAGGCCACGCTGCGCGGCGCGCTCGCACGCAATGCCGATCTTTCCGGCCTGGCCGTGGCCTTCGTGCCCACCGCAGACAACCCGCCCGTGTMGCCCTTCATCAATCGCCAGGACGACGGCTCGCTGGGCTGGCGTGACCTGCGCAAAGACAACAACCCGTACTGGGAAGCAAACTGGTTTCTGGCGGGCCTGAGCTGCTCGCAAGGTTGCTGGCAACGCCATTTCTATTCGCAGTCGCGTAAGCGCGAGATGATCAACTACTCCGTGGCGATCAGTACGGATGGCCATCCGGTTGGCCTGATCAATGCCGACGTCTCCCTGGACTGGCTGAGCCGCACCCTCAAGGAGCTAGGCAAGCCCGCAGGCGCCTATGCCTTCGTACTGGACGAAAGCGGCGCGTATCTTGCTCACGACAACCCTGCCCTGGTCGGCATGCGCGGGCAGGCTAATTTGCTGCAGGCGCTGGCCAGTCATGAGGCCAGCCGCGTACGCCTGGCGGTCGCGCAGAACCCGCAGGCTCAAGGCAAACCGGTGTGGATTTATTTCGTGCCCATCGAAGGAACACACTGGCGCTTCGGCCTGGCCATACCGGAGACCAAGATCTACGCCGGCGTKCGGCAAGCCTTCGTTCAAGCGTTGCTGCTGGGTTTGCTCGCCCTGCTCGCACTGGCGGTGATCACGCTGGCGGTGACGCGGCGCATCCTGACCCCGCTGGCCACGCTCGCCTCGGGAGCCGAGCAGGTGGCGCGCGGCGCACTGGCCTTCGAATTGCCCGCCCCACGTTTCCCTGACGAGGTTGGCCGCCTTACCCAGGCCTTCGACCGCATGCGCACGGAGCTGGCACTGCACATCGCCGAGCTCACCCGCAACGCGAAGGAACAGCAGCGCCTGGCCAGCGAGCTGGACATCGCCCACCAGATTCAGACAGCACTGTTGCCGGGCGAGCATTACCTCGACGCTCACTGCGAGAACTTCGAACTGCACGCGCTGCTTCGACCCGCCCGCGCCGTGGGCGGCGATCTCTACAGCTACTTCATGCTCAACGAGCGGCGCTTCTGCGTGATGGTGGGCGACGTGTCCGACAAGGGCATTCCCGCCGCACTGTTCATGGCGCGCACTATCACGCTCGCCAAGGCATTGGCGCCAAGAGCGCGCTCGCCGCAGCACCTGCTGTCGATGCTCAACGTCGAACTCTGCCGCAATAACGACAGCTGCATGTTCGTGAGCCTGCTGTGCGGCATGCTCGATACCACGACCGGAGAACTGGTGATGGCCAGCGCGGGCCACGAACCGCCCGTGCTCTGCGACGTGGATGGCGTCCGCCTGGTTGAGCTGGATACCGGCGCCGCCCTCGGCCTTGATGACGAGGCCCGCTATCCGCCGCGTACACTGCGCCTGCGCCCCGGCCAGACCCTGCTGCTCTACACCGATGGCATCACCGAGGCGACCGACACCGATCAGCAGTTGTTCGGCGCCGAACGCATGCTGGCCTGCCTGGGGCGATCCCCATCGGGCTCCGCCGCCGATCTTGCTGCCGGCCTGCTGGCCGAGGTCGACCGTTTCGCCGAAGGCGCAGGGCAAGCCGACGACATCACCGTCCTCGCCCTGAACTGGCATCATGCCCTTGCCGACGGGAATGCACTCATGCTCGAGCTGACCATCCATGCGTCGATGGACGATGTGTTTGACACGCTTGATCGTTGCGACACCTCGCTGCGCGACCAAGGCGTGTCGCCCGCCGTGCGGGACGACGTGCGGCTGGTGCTGGAGGAACTCATGGTCAACATGGTGCAGCACGGTCATGCAGGCGGCGCAGACCGCAAGATTGAACTGCACATGCGTCTGGGCGACGACGCCGTATTGATCGATCTCCACCATGATGGACATCCCTTCGATCCCTTGCAGGTGCCCACGCCCGCGCTCACCGGCGATGTTGCCGACGCCGACGAAGTCGGCGGCCTGGGCATCCACCTCGTGCGCGCCATGGCCAGCGAACTCAGCTACAGCCACGACGAGCATGGCAACCACTTGCAGCTACGCTTCCTCCATCCCGCACGACCGGAGCCAGACCATGACGTTTAGCCTGAACGTTGAAAACGAGTCGCCCAAGCGAACCATCCTCCATCTCCATGGCCGGCTCGACGCGCAGACTTTCAATGATTTCGATCTGGCCATGCTGGACCTGCTCCCGCGCGTCCCTGAGGAAAGCACGATCGTGCTGGACCTATCCGAACTTGGGTACATCAGCAGCGCCGGCCTGCGCAGCATCGCCAAGATCCGTCGAACCATGCGTGCACGCAACGGACACACGCTGCTGCTCAATCCCCAGCCGCAGGTACGCAAAGTGTTTGACATCGTCAAAGCGGTGCCGGTGAACGAGGTGTTCGCCGACGCGCGGGAACTCGATGAGTATCTCGACCGCATGCAACGCAACATCACCGGTGACGACCCGGCCGGCGATCCCTGACGCATGGGTGATTACGATGGGGTCCGGCAGGAGTCATGGGGCCACGACTTGAGGCCATGAGCTTTTCGCCATGGGCCGGAATCATGCATGGCTAGGGGACATACTCCTGGTCACCGACCATGGTTACGAACCCTTCTGTCCAGCTGTCGCTGTCCAACAGGCGCTCTGAGACGTCAAAGCCGTCTTCATCGTCTGCAGCATGGGGGTCAATGATGTTCGGATGGTTGGCGAAGCCCGGCAGCACCGCCAGACGGTCAATGGCGGCATGCGCAGCAACTTGGGTGCGATAGACGCCGATCATCTTCCAATCTTCGATGCCGCCTGGAAGAGTGTGCCTATGCTGGACGACAAATACGCTTTCCATCCTCGCGTTCCCCCCGTGTGCTTCATYGCGCCTTATTCGCGCCGCTGATCATGTCTGCCCGTCAGCGGCCCCATGGCAGCCCGCGAGGGCTCGCGTCACGCGCGAGCCGCTCTTGTCACCCTAGGAGCGCTCGACGCCTTTCAGCAGCTGCACTTGCCACTGTCCGCCCAGGCGTATCGTCCTGGTTTCATCGACGGGAAGCTCCATGCACCCAGACCACGCATTGTCAGAGGGAGTGCCGGGAGCATTGGGAGCGACCGCTTCGGTCATCAGCGAAACATGCAGCTGCTTGGGGTCCTTGCAAATCCGCCTGATCGACACGCGCACCCGGAAGGCGGCATGGTCGCCTTCGACGGAATCCGTTGAGGCGTACTCCGACGGTTGATCGTCAGGGACTGATAGCGAGGTCTGGTTGACTATCCTGCCGCCGCGAACAAAGGTCACACCGACGGTTGTGATCGGCGTCATTGCAGCAACCGCCGGCATCGCGGAGGCGAACGGAGCCATGGCGCAAGTGGCGACGAAAAGAACAGACGAAACGATTAAACCCTGTGCACATCGATGCATGGCGAGACACTCCCTGTGGTCATAGCCAGTCACGGGCCCCTACAGTGGCTCCGTCGACAACGATTGTCAGACGCTTCCATTTATCACGCAATCCGTCGGGATTGGCCCGGCCACGCTGCGGCATGGACGGGGCACCCCATTCTTACCGGACTTGATGTTCAACCACTCCGAACCCGGCAGCTCGCCCGAAAGTCGCCAACGTTCTTGATGGCCGTCCAAAAGGAAAAAGGTCGGCGTAGCCGACCCTTTCCCGTTTCAACGCCTGGAAGTCATTGCTTCTTCGTCGGTACTTCCTTCAGACCACGGTTGAGCAGCATCGGCTCGATGCTCGGATCCTTGCCGCGCCAGTTCTTGTACATGGTGGCCAGGTCCTGCGTGTTGCCCTGCGAGAGGATCATCGCGCGGAAGCGGTCACCGTTCTCGCGGGTCAAGCCGCCCTTGTCGACAAAGCCCTGGAAGGCGTCATCGGCCAGCATTTCCGTCCACAAGTAGGCGTAGTAGCCGGCGGCATAGCCGTTGCCCCAGATGTGCTGGAAATAGCTGGAGCGATAACGCGGCGGCACATAGCTCAGGTTGATCTTGGCCTTGGCGAGCGCATCCGTCTCGAACTTGTCCGGGTCCTGCTTGGGCGCATCCGCGCTCAGGCTGTGCCAGCTCATGTCGAGCAACGCGGCACCGAGGAGTTCGGTCATGTCGTAGCCCTTGTTGAAGGTCTTGGCCTTCTTGAGCTTCTCGACCAGCTCCTGCGGCATCGGCTCCTTGGTCTGATAGTTCTTCGCGTAGTTGGCGAAGATCTTCGGATCGGTCGCCCAGTGCTCGTTGAACTGCGAGGGGAATTCCACGAAATCGCGCGCCGTTGCCGAACCCGAAAGACTCGGATACTGCGAATTGGCGAACATGCCATGCAGGCCATGGCCAAACTCGTGGAACATGGTGATCACGTCGTCAAACGACAGCAGGGCCGGCTGACCCGGCGCGGGCTTGGTGAAGTTGGCGACGTTGAACACCACCGGCTTGGTGCCCAGCAGCTTGGACTGCGCCACCAGGTTGCTCATCCAGGCGCCACCCTGCTTGTTGTCGCGCTTGAAGTAGTCGCAGTAGAACAGGGCCATCGAGGTGCCGTCCTTGTCGAACACTTCGAACACGCGCACGTCAGGCTGCCAGACGGGGATGTCCTTGCGCTCCTTGAAGGTCAGGCCGTAGAGCTGGTTGGCCGCGTAGAACACGCCGTTCTGCAGCACGTTGTCGATTTCGAAGTACGGCTTGATCTGCGATTCGTCCAGATCGTACTTGGCCTTGCGCACTTGCTCGGAGTAGTGGTTCCAGTCCCACGCCTCGACCTTGAAGCCACCCTTCTGCTGGTCGATCACGTCCTGGATGTCCTTGGCTTCGCGCTCGGCGCGTGCCGTGGCAGCCGGGGCCAGCTTGTCCATGAAGGTGATCGCCGCTTCCGGCGTCTTGGCCATCTGGTCTTCCAGCTTCCACGCGGCGTAGCTGGAGAAGCCCAGCAGTTTGGCTTGCTCCGCGCGGATCTGCGCGATGCGGGAAATCAACTCGCGCGTGTCGTTGTCGTCGCCTTTTTCCGCACGATCCCACGACGCCTTGAACAACTGCTCGCGCGTAGCGCGATCGTTGAGGTTCTGCAACGCCGGCTGCTGCGTGGTGTTCTGCAGCGGGATCACCCACTTGCCATCCATCTTGCGACCGGCTGCCGCCTGCGATGCGGCGGCGATATCGCCATCGGACAACCCGTCGAGCTTGGTTTTGTCGTCGACCACCAGCGCTCCGGCCTTGGTGCCCGCCAGCAGCTTCTTGGTGAACTGAGCGCGCAGGCCGGACTCTTCCTTGTTGAGGTCCTTGAGCTTGGTCTTGTCGGCATCGGAAAGCTTCGCGCCGCCGCGCACGAAGTTCTTGTAGGTGACCTCTACCAGGCGCCTGGATTCCGGGTCGAGCTTGAGCGAATCGCGCTGGTCGTAGATCGTCTGGATGCGCTTGAAGAGCTTGTCGTTGAGGACGATGGCGTCCTGATGCTCCGCAAACTTGGGCGCTTCGTCCTGCTGCACCTTCTGAAGTACGTCGTTGGTGTTGGCACCCGTTACCGCAAAGAACGCGCGACGAACGCGGGAGAGCAGCTGCCCCGACTTCTCCATGGGGATAAAGGTGTTCTCGAAGGTCGGCGCATCCGGGTTGTCGGCGATCTTGTTGATCTCCTCCAGGTGCTGCTTCATACCCTCCTCCAGCGCGGGCTGGTAGTCGCCATCCTTGATCTTGTCGAACGGCGGCGCCTCGAACGGCAGCGTGCTGGGCGAGAGGAACGGATTGACGGCATTGACCTCGGCGGCCGGCGCCACCGAGGACGCCTTGGCTGGCGCGGTGCCGGCGGCAGCGGGACCAGGCGGTGAAGCCTGATCGTTCGATTGCTGCGAACAGGCAGCCAGAGCAATGGACGTGGCTATGACGAGCGTACGAAGGCGTGGCATCAGGACTTCCCCGGTGGACTGCACAAACCCCCACCTAACCACACCTTGCCTCGCCTGCCATGGGTCGAAAGTCAGGCCCGCACCTATTCAGCAGGCCGCCGCCCCTCCACTACCAACCATTCGCGAAATGTCGCGATGCCGGGCAGCCAGGAACTTTCGGCCCGACAGCCCCGCAATGCGCCCCTTGCGACGCCAGCTTCAGCTTCCCAATCAAGCGGATGAGCCGGTCTGCTGGCAGCCCGCCAGTGACCATGACGCTACGCGCGATCACCACGCCCCGGCCACCGGTGACCGTCTGCAACATAGCTGCAGAATGGTTGAGAGGTGAGCACTTTTGACGAACTGGCGGCCGGGGTTTGCTTCGGGTCGGAAGCGGACCTTGCAGTTTTCATAGCAGTAGGCGGATTAGGACCGCTTCCTGCTTGCGAAGAAGACCTTTATCTCGGCACCGTACCTTAAAGACATATCCACGATTTCAGTCGGAATAGTAAGTTCGGCCCAGCTCAGATCAGTCCAGATACTGATCTTAATGTGCGTGCCCTGGAACCGACCGGCGACTGTCGATGCGACCCAAGCCAAGCACCCATCGATCTCCGCAAGGCTACAGGTGACAGATACATAGAGACTTAGATCATGAGGGCGAGCGCCGCCCGACCTTGCCGTGAAGTGCCTCAATGCGATCTGCTGGGCCTCTGGATCAAGGCCTTCGATGACAACGTGGTAGACGACGTTGTCGGACGGGTTAGCTGAGGTCATAGCGATACGGCTGCCCAACGATTGTTAGCGTCCATTTGCTCCCCTAGTTCGCGAGTGTCCGCTTCACGCCCTGAGCCGTTCCGTMAACTATCCGACGAAGTCAGCCCGGCGAGCAAGGGCGAGCCACGACGCTGCAAGGCCATAAGGTAGCGCGACTCATCGTAGGGCGTGTGGGACAGCCAGCATCGATGCAGGATGCGGATCCATTTGAAGGCCAACGCACGCACAGCGACCTGATGCGGACTGCCCTTGGCGCGCTGCTGGCGATAGAAGGCGCCGGCCCAGAAGGACTTGTTGATGGTCTG